>JAFYOA010000413.1 GCA_017547865.1 Clostridia bacterium | reverse complement strand
ATGGGCGTTTGTGCGGTTGGTGTACCCGCATCCATTCAGAATTTGCTGAACGTAGTAGCAACAACGCTGCTGAATATTCTGGCATCACCGTATGGGGCCGCAGCATTGGCTGCAATGGGCATTTGCTCCCGCATCAATCATGTTCCTATGTTCATAGCAATGGGGCTTTCTCAGGGCATTATGCCGCTTTTAAGCTATACGTATGCTTGCCGCAATATTAAGCGAATGAAAGCTACGTTATGGTTTGCTGCACGGTTCTCCACCATCTTCCTTGTTACCATGTCCGCGCTTATTTTTGTATTTTCCGGCCCGTTGGTTCATCTGTTTATCGATGACCCCCAGACAGTGGAATTCGGCGAGATCATGCTGCGCGGTTTCTGTCTTGGATTACCATTCCTGAATCTCGATTTCCTGGCGGTGCACGTCTTCCAGGCAGTAGGAATGGGGAAGGAGTCTTTGATTTTCGCTATCCTGCGCAAGGTTGTTTTCGAAATTCCTGCCATGCTGCTGCTGAATACATTGTTCCCGCTGTTCGGTCTGGCGTATGCGCAGCTTACCTCTGAATTTATGCTGTCGATGATCGCGCTGTTTGTATTGGCAAACTTTTTCAAAAAGCTTGGTCGAGAAATGGCAGAACGTGCAGCAAAAATATCTGAATGATTGTAAATTTAAAACAAGCCAAAGGTGTGCAGTCCTTTGGCTTGTTTTTTTGTTTATTTGAATTTTTTAAAATCTTCCAAAAACCATACATTTCCTGCGGTAAATTCCTTTCCGTTCAAATAGGAAAGAATACCGGCATCGGTGGTGAAAGTAAATTTGAGTTTATAGGAATACAGCGCCTGGTAATGGAAGCCGGTCTTTTTGTTCTCAACATTCGTACCATACTTTCCATCGCCAGCCAGTGGGTGACCGATGGAAGCCATGTGGGCACGAATTTGGTGTGTGCGTCCGGTCAAAAGTTCGATCTCCAGCAAGCTATAATCATGCTTGGTTTCCAAAACACGATATCTGGTTCGAATAGATTTACCGCCGGGAATTGGCTTTTTTGAAATGTACACCCGGTTTTGATTCTCGTTCTTTTCCAGATAACCGGTCAGCGTGTCTTCTTCTTCTTTTGGCATCTGACCACATACAATACAGAGATAGCGCTTATCCAACTCGCGGTTTTTCACCTTCTCATTCATAATTCGAAGGGTTTCGGCGTTTTTGGCGGCCATAACAATGCCGCCTGTGTTGCGGTCAATACGGTTGATCAGGGCAGGCGCAAAAGAGTTTTCGGCCTCGGGATCATACTCGCCTTTATCATACAAATAGTGTTGTACGCGGGCGATAAGAGAGTCAAAATGATAGTTTTCATCGGGGTGGACGATAAGGCCAGGCTTTTTGTCCAGAAGCATGATATTTTCGTCTTCATAAACAACCGTGATCTTACTCGGGGCCTTCAAAAAATCGTGTTCCTTGGCCTCCTGCTGGAAGAATTCGTCTTTCAGGAACATGGTCAGCACATCGCCTTCCTGCAGACGCGTGGAGATCTCGCAGCGTTTGCCGTTGCATTTAATATCTTTTTTGCGAATGGCCTTGTATAGCATGGACTGGGGGAGGTTGGGATAAGCTTTGGTGAGGAATTTATCCAATCGCTGGCCGGCATCATTGGCTTTTATAGTTACAGATTTCATTTCAATATCCTTTGCAATTTGATTCTAATTAATGGTAACGAAAAAGCGAACGAATGTCAAGAGGGAATAGAAAAGCGGAAGCCATT
>JAFYOA010000412.1 GCA_017547865.1 Clostridia bacterium | reverse complement strand
GATTCCTGACAGGCAATGCACGAAAGCAATAAAATCAGAATCAAACCAATCGCCAACAACTTCTTTTTCATAACCAAACCTCCTAAAAATCTAATATGGAATAATCCATGTTCAAATAAAGTATACCTGTCCCCCCCGAAAAGTCAATTGTCCTCTGTGTAAAAATTCCGTAAAGAAACTCACGCAGCATTTGGATGTTTTTTTCTTGATAAGAATTTAACTTTTGTATTAACAAGTAATTGCAAATCTTTCGTTTTGCCTTATAATAGAAGAAAAAACACATCAGAAAGGAGCCTACCATGCCCCTGCACACCATTCCTCCAATTTTTAACGAGCACTGCCACACGCTCATTTTGGGTTCCTTTCCCAGCGTAAAATCGAGGGAAACAGCCTTCTTTTACGGCCACCCGCAAAACCGCTTTTGGCGGGTGCTGGCAGCGGTGCTGGAAGAGCCCCTCCCCACAACCGTGGAAGAAAAGAAAGCACTTCTTCTGCACCACGGCATTGCCCTGTGGGATGTAATCGCCTCCTGCGAGATCACCGGTTCCGGGGATGCTTCCATCCGCAGCGCCGTACCCAACGACCTTTCCCCTATTCTGCAGGCCTGCCCCATTCGTCGGGTCTTCACCAACGGCAGCACAGCGCATACACTGTATAAAAAGTTTCTGCTGCCGGTGACAGGCATTGCAGATGTTCCGCTTCCTTCCACCAGTCCGGCCAATGCCTCTTTTTCTTTGGAAAAACTCGTGCAGCATTGGCAGGCGCTGCGGGAATAAAAATCTTGCAATTTTCTTTTCTTTGCCGTATACTTATATTGTTCCCAAAAGAGAATATAAAACCGCACCCGCTGCAGCACGCAGCGGGGTGTTTTGCTTTTTGGGCAACTTTAGTCCGCTAATGCAATGGAGCGTTATTTTTAGGCCATACTAATCTATTATTTTCGAAAGGAGCGACCTCTATGACCAAATCCAAATTTCAGAACATCCTGCTGGATATTCTTGCGGAACTGTTCGGCAGCTTCTGCGTTGCCATTTCTTTTTACAATTTCACCACGGTGCACAATATTCCCATGAGCGGCTTTTCCGGCATCGGCCTTATTTTCAATCGTCTGTTCGGTCTGCCGGTGGGTATGGTGGTGCTGGCGCTGAATATTCCCATGGCGCTGCTGTGCCTGCGCATTTTAGGCTTTCCCTTTGTGGCAAAGTCTCTGCGCTGCATGCTGTTCCAAACCTTTATGTTCGACGTGGTTGCCGTGCGCCTGCCCCTGTACGAAGGCGAGCCTCTGCTGGCGGTGGCCTGTTCCGGCGCCATTGCGGGTGTTGGCCTGGCAGTAATCTTCATGCGGGGTTCTTCCACCGGCGGCAGCGATTTCATCGCCATGGCGGTCAAGGCCTTCAACCAGCACATCCCCGTGGGCCGCATCATCATGGTGCTGGATTTCGTCATTGTAATCGTCGGCGGCCTGTTGTTTAAAAATTTCGACGGCATCATCTACGGTGCCCTCATCAACATCATCTACTCCATGGTGATCGATAAGATCCTGTACGGCATCAACGCCGGCAAACTGGCCATCATCGTCACGAATTTTCCTAATGAAATTGCCGAAGCCATTGCCAAAAACTGCGACCGCGGCGCTACTCTTATCCGCTCCATCGGTGCTTACCGGGGTGAAGAGCGCTGGACCGTGCTGTGTGCCTGCAGCACCAAAGAGATGATCATGGTGGAAAAAGCCGCCAAAGAAGTGGACCCCACCGCCTTTACCATTATCCTGGAATCCAGCGAAGTGCTGGGCGAAGGATTCCACATGACCCGTGTGGCAGAAAAGCAAAGCTGAACCGCTTGACAAGCCCGGAGCAATATGTTATTTTAAAGATTAGATTGTTATTTTTTGGAGGAAAAACATGAAAAAAGGAAATCCAATTGCTTTGCTGCCCATTGGCGTATTTTTGGCCATTTACCTTGGCCTTGGCCTGCTGTTTGAATACGGCCTGAAGATTCCCATGGGCTTTTACGAAGTCCCCATCATCATCGCGTTTCTTGCTGCCATTCTGGTGGCCTGCCTGCAGAACCGCAAGCTCTCTTTCGACAACAAGCTGGAAATTATGGGCCAGGGCGTGGGTGATAAGAACATCATCACCATGCTGCTCATCT
>JAFYOA010000411.1 GCA_017547865.1 Clostridia bacterium | reverse complement strand
TGGGCAAGGCCCGTGGTTCCAAACAGGGCAACAACCTGCTGCGCCAGCTGGTGGAAAAGCACGGCATCGATTTCTCCCGTCCCTTCGCTTTGGCGTACAGCGGCCTTTCCGATGCTCTTTTGCAGAAATACATTGCAGACAGCGCCGAACTTTGGCAGGGCTATACCAAAGAACTGCCGGTTTACACCATTGGCTGTGCCATTGGCACCCACGCCGGCCCCGGCGCCGTGGCGGTGGCTTTTTTCGAAAAACGCGTATAAGATTTCTTGGTCATATTTATAAAGAAAAGACTCTGCTCCTGTTGGGGCAGAGTCTTTTGCATAAGCAGGTTATACTTTTTTCAGCAGAATGCCAAGGCCGTCCATATCGGCGAGATTGGTGAGAACGATGTGGTCACCGGCGTGTGCCCAGGCAACGCCTTCTCGGGCGCAGACTTTTTCCACCGTGTATCCGGCGGGCACGGGGAAACGCACGGTCTTTGGGGCATCATAGAAGGTGTGCACCACGGCCAGTGCGGTATCTTCGTTGTGGCGAACCAGTGCCTGCCAGCCTTTCGGGTGGCGCCAGCTGGTCATTTCCGGGCCGTACAGGCGGCTCTTGCCGTGCTTCAGCACCGGGCCGGCGGCATTGTAAAAGTCCAGGCATTCCCGGATAATGGCCCACTGCTTGTCGCTCAGTTCCAGCACATCGCCGGAAAGGCACAGGCGGCCCAGGAAGCCGGAGGTAAGCTTATAATAGAAGTGCGCTTCGGTCTGCTCTTTGTGCAGCACCACCCACAGCTGGTTCTGCCGGGGCAGCACCATGCGGTGCAGGCGCGCGCCGATCACCGGGATCTCGTCGCATTCGTGGGCATCGGAGGTAGAGGCCAAAGAACCCAGGGTGAGGAAGGAGGGAACCAGGCGGTGGCCGCCGGAGGAACACATTTCAATCACAAGCTCCGGCAGCTGGGCGTGCATGCTGCGCATAAAATCCTGCACGGCTTCCACCTGCTGGCGCAGGCTTTCACCCTGCGATTCCGCGCCGTCGGCACCAATGCCGATGGTGTCGTTGTAATCGATCTTCAGGTATTTGAAATTATGTTCTTTCAGGAAATCAATGACCTTTTTCTGCAGGTAATCCCGCACTTCCGGCTTGCGGAAATCCCAGAACCGACGGGTACCCACGGTGAGGGGCTTGCCGTCACGGAACAGCATCCAGTCGGAAAGTTCATCGAAACAGGTGCTGTTGCAGCCCACCACTTCCAGCTCAAACCAAATGCCCGGCTGCATCCCGCAGGCGCGGATCGTATCCAGCGAATAATCGAAGCCGTGGGGGTAGAGGAACTCTGCTACGTTCCACTCACCGGCGGTGCTGGCCCAGCCGCCGTCCTTTTTGGTGAACCAGCCCGCATCGATGACGAAATAGGGCAGCCCAAGCCCTTTGAGCTTGTTGGCGATGGCACAGATGGATTCTTCCGATGGCACGCCCCAGGTGGTGCACCACTCGTTGAACATAGCCGGCAGCGTTTCTTCCGATTCCGGAACGTCCAGCCGGTCTTCGGTATACTGCAGCAGGCGCTCGCAGGCATCGTCCACGCCGGCAGCGGTCACGGTGAAGATCGCATCCTCTGTGGTGAAGCTTTCGCCGGGGGCAAAGTCTTTTGTCCAGTGGCCGAACTCACGGTCGGCCTGTCCGCCGGAAAGGAAAAAGCCGTTGTCGCAGCGGCCGGCTTCCAGCTGCCAGGAGCCGCCGTTGGCCAGCTGAATGCCCCACACCACGCCGAAAATTTTATCTTCCACCGCGGCAAAGGGGGCGTATTCACGCACAGGCATAGAGCCCACCTGGCCCCAGCGCTTGCTGTTGCTGCCAATGGGCTGCCAGCTCGGCTCCATGTGAGCTTCTTCCACGCTTTCGTGTACCAGCCGCCCTTCGGCAGACCAGGTGCTGCGCATACGCCACAGTTCCAGCGTGTCCGGGCCGTCGTCCTCTGTAAAAGGAGAAAGCATACCAAAACTGCTGTTGGCCAGCATTTCCAGCGTTACTTTTTCGCTGCTTTTGTTGGCAAAGGTGGTGTGGGCGGCAATGTGGCTGCCTTTTTCTTTAAATGTAAGGGTGTGGGTGTAGGCATAACCGCGGGGGTCCTTCAGCAGAGTCTCCACCGTGGTGGTGCCGTCTTCGGTCCACGTCCGCTGCGATTCATAATTCATAAGCGGAGTGCAGCCGCCCGGGCGCATGGTGCGGCCCTGGGTAAAGGGGCCGGGGTAGGTGTCGCCCATGATTTTGGATTGCACCATCGATTCCACCCAGCAGACTTTTTCCACCGCCAGGTGCGCCATGGCTGTGGGCAGAAGAGAAATGCCCACATTTTTCGATTCTTCTCCGTATACATATTGCAGGGTCATATCGCCCACCGTAAAGGTGGAAAGAACAGTTTTCTTTTCGTTGGGTGCTGCCATTGCATTGCCGTCCCTTCTGCAGGCTGTGCGCCTGGTTGTTTCTATTGTTATCCTAATGAAAAAAACACCCGGTGTCAAGATGCGAAAATGGAATTGAAAACTTTTTTTGAAGATTGTGACCGCATTGTAACGATTTCGACACCCGGCGCATGGTATGTTTGGTTTTAGGCAAAGCGGCGATTTTCTGCCGATTGTACCGCTTACCGGTGCCATGATAGAATGAGCGTGAAGAAACAACACGGAGGAGCATATGAGAAGCAGGCAAAAAGAAAATTTAAGGCGCGGCATGGGCCGCATGGCCTTTGTGGGCATCAGTATTCTGCTGCAGGTGCTGTGGCTTTTGGGGCTTATCTGGCGGCTGAACGGCCTTTCGGTGCTGTTCGCGGTGGGAGCAGAAGTGTTGGCGCTGCTTTTGGCGGTGCGCATTTACAGCAAACCGCAAAATGCCGCCGTCAAAACTTCCTGGATCATCCTGCTCATGGTGTCTCCCGTGCTGGGGATCTGCCTGTATGCACTTTGCGGGCGCTCGGGGGCCAACTGGCTCATGCGCCGTCGGTTTCAGGCAGTGCAGGAACCACTGGCAGATAAACTGCCCCAGGATCCGGCGGTGAAAGAAGCTTTGGAAGCTGCCGACCGAAGTGCTGCCAACCAGGCGCACTACCTGCGCAGCTGTGGCTACCCGGTGTATGGCAATACAGATGTGGAATACTACTCCACCGCGGAAGAGGGCATCGCCGCCCAAAAAGAAGCCCTGCGAAAAGCAGAGCACTTTATTTTTATGGAGTATCACGCCATCGAAGATTCCGTTTCTTTTCAGGAGATCAAAGAAATTCTGGCAGAAAAAGCCCGGCAGGGGGTGGAGGTGCGCCTGTTCTACGATGACATGGGCAGCATTGGATTCATCAATTCTGCCTTTGTACGGCGGATGCGTGCCCTGGGCATTCAGTGCCGGGTGTTCAATCCGCTGCTGCCGGTCATCAATGTGTTTATGAACAACCGCGACCACCGCAAAATCACCGTTGTGGATGGAAAAGTCGGTTTTACCGGCGGCTATAACCTGGCGGACGAATACTTCAACCTGGTGCAGCCCTATGGCCAATGGAAAGACACCGGCCTGAAACTCACCGGCGATGCGGTGCGCAGCCTTACGGTGATGTTCCTGGAAATGTGGAACGCCATGGAACACGGCGACAGCGATTACAATACTTACCTCTTTCCCCAGCCGTACGCCGCCCGGGAGACCGGTTTTGTGCTGCCCTATGCGGATTCCCCGCTGGACAACGAGCGGGTGGGGGAGTATGTCTACATGAACATCATCAAAAACGCACAGCATCGGCTGTATGTAATGACCCCCTACCTGATTCTGGACGACGAGATGACCCTGGAACTTTCTCTTGCCGCCAGGCGCGGCGTAGATGTGCGCATCATCACTCCGGGGATACCGGATAAAAAGCTGGTGTATAAAGTCACTCGTTCCTACTATGCCGCTTTGGTGAAAAACGGGGTGCGGGTGTTTGAGTACAGCCCGGGTTTTCTTCACGCAAAAATGATGCTGTGCGATGACCACACCGCCGCGGTGGGCACCATCAATCTGGATTACCGCAGCCTGTACCTGCATTTTGAAAACAGCGTGTGGCTGTATAAGTGCAGTGCCATCCGCGCCATCGCAGCTGATTTTGCCGATACATTCCCCCAATGCCGTGAGGTGACGGAAAAATACCGTGCCCGCTCCGGCCCCATGCGCTTCGGCCAGTGCCTTCTGCGCCTCTTTGCGCCGCTGATGTAATTGGCTGCTTGTGCAGATTCTTCGGCATTTCCTCCAATCTTCTGCCTTTAAATTTTGCGTTTTGGCAGGTTGGCGTTTGGGGCAAAGGGTGCTATAATGCAGACAGAATATTCCCCAACGAAACGGAGGAAGCAAAATGAAAAAGAAAATCCGCATTGGTGTTATGGGCGTGTACCGCGGCACCAGCATGATGCATTACTGTTCTATTGCCGATAATGCCGAACTGGTAGCGGTGTGCGACAAATGGGAAGAGGGCCTGGAAATTCAGAAGGCCAACCACCCGGATTGGAATATTGCCTACTATACTGATTTTGATGATTTCATTCAGCACGATATGGATGCGGTGGTGCTGGCCAACTATGCCAACTAACTTGCACCTTTTGCAATTAAAGCCTTGAAGGCCGGAAAGCACGTGATTTCGGATGTTCTGCCGGTGCAGACATTGCCGGAGGCTGTGGCGCTGATTGAAACCGTG
>JAFYOA010000410.1 GCA_017547865.1 Clostridia bacterium | reverse complement strand
CTTTGTGCCCCGCAACGATCTGATCCCCGGCGATCTGCGTTGGTACGAAAGCCTTGGTTTCCAGCACATTGCCTCTTTCGCCTGCTACCTGGGCGAAGATTATGTAAACCTCCATGGAGAGCCTGATATTTCTGCTTTCAAATAACTTTCTAATAAGTATGAAAAGGAGCTGTCTAAGACAGCTCCTTTTGCTTATTTGGATGGTTTTACACGGGCTTCGATACGCTGTTTTGCGTTGAGCATGGCATCGTACACTTCTCTGCTTACCCGGTCCAAATAGTTTTCGTCGTAGGCTTTCAATGCCGGGTCAATACGAAGTATTTGAATGCTGCCCTCTTCTTCATGGATATAGATAGGGGTATAGCTATAACCCGTGATCTTGGTTTCACCGGTTTTATTATTTTTGGTGATCTCCATGTTCAGCACGATGGAGTATTCTGTACCCATACGCGCGGCATCACTGGCAAAATCGCCCAGAGAATAGGCAACAAGAGTGCCATCCGCACGACTGTATTCGATTTCCTGCACGTAGTGGGGATGGGTGCCGATGATCGCATCCACGCCATTTTCCAGCATCAAGGTGCGGATTTTTTCCTGGTTCTTACCGTGGGTATCGTTATATTCGCTGCCCCAGTGCAGCAGAGCCACCGTTACATCCGGCTTTTCCTTCTTGATCTTTTTCAAGATAGAGGTAATGCCTTCTTCGTTCACTTCGGCATATTTGCTGGAATAATCGGTATATAGCAGGTTTACATAACCTTCAAAACTTTCCGGCATAGCCGTGTTGTTCATACCCTTGGTAAATGCTACAACGGCAATTCGCACACCTTTAATTTCCCAAATAGTGTAGCCGCCCTGCTCATTAAATTCCTTTTCGCTAACGTAGGCGCCCAAAGGCTCCATACCAGCAGCACGGATGGTACTGATGGTGGATTCCAGGCCCATCTGGCCATTATCAATACAGCAGGAATTGGCAACCTGCAGAATATCCACACCGGCTTTTGCCAAGGCGGTAAGAATTTGAGCCGGTGCAGAAGACCTCTCAGAACCATAGGGTTCGCCGCCAATATTGCCTTCAAAATTCATAGCCGTAAGATCAGCTTCTGCCAACAGGGGCATTACATCAGCGATCAGGGGCATATAATCAAAGTTAGGATCGCAGGAAGCCACCACTTTATCGGTAATATTCAAATCGCCCGCGGCTGCAAATCGAATTACAGTTTCTTCGTCATCCGGATCGGTGGGCTTCAGCACAGCGGCAGTTTGCGCCGGTGCCGTTTCTTCTTCCGGATGTTCTTCTCGATTGCCTGCAGCAACCAAGCAAATTACAATAATAATCATTGCCGCCAGGAATACAACACCTGCAATAATCAGCCGTTGGCGTAACACTTTCTGCTCTTGCTCACGACGCAGCCTCTGCTGTTCGCGTGCCATCCTTCGTTTTTCAAGTTCTTCGGGATCAATGGCCATCACTGCCACCTCCTTTCCCATTTTACTTATTATACACGATTTATCTCGTTTTCACAAGTACTAACCGCGTAAAAAAGATGTGCCAAGGAATTGTGGCACATCTTTCTTAACTATTCATTTTCCAGCATATTCCGCCCGATAGGCAGTGCCTTCAATCTCCTGCATGGTCACAATCAGGTCTTTCTGGTTATGCATCAGGTTTTCGCCGTCGAACCAGATACTGTAGATTCCATCTTTCATCAGTTCCTGAAGCGACGCGGCGTTCCATGTATCACACACATATATGGGCGCTGCTTTCAGAGCGATCTCCGCGCAACCAACACCGGAGCCGTAGACCACCAAATTATCGGTGGCACTTTTAGACATGCCATCCGCAGGGTCGACCCGTGCCGTGGTGATGGTACGATCGGAATACACAAAGTAATCGCTGGAATCCCGGCTGGTCATGGGGAAATTACGCAGGAACACAATGCTCATAGGCTGAGAATACTGCATAGTTGCCGCCATAAAGACCTCATGGTCTGCTCTGTCAAACAGGTTGAAACTGTAGCTCTCTCCCCGTTTATCCAGGTTTCTTGTGTAGCCGTCGTAGCTGGCAAGATAGCCATTGGTGTGGCCAGCCTTTTCCAGCCGCTGTGCCAGGAAATCCGCAATAAAGGCATTTTTCATCCAGCCCAGATCCAAATATTCGGTTAGGCCATACTCATCGGCAAACTGCAAATATGCCTGGGAAACACAAAGCTTCACTTGATTATTGTTCAGCAGTTCCAAGCTTACATGGGCAGGGTCTGCCGCATAGGCAACCACCTGCTGCACAAAATCCTTTGACACATCATTCTTAGCCGGGTCGCATTCCTCTGCCAAGGATTCCAGTTCTGCACTGAACACCTGGCGGTACTCACTATACACCGGTGCCAGATAAACATAACGGCTTTCGCTTTCCTGGATCAGTGCCAGCGCCTCATAAAGCTCCGGTTCCACCGATACTGCCTCGTTGGGATGGGCATTGACCATGGTCAAATTACCCATAGAGGTATCCTCCAGGCCGGTATTAAACAGGTCATAGGCATCCTCTACCGCACGGCTGTAGCATTCCGCTACCTGCCGGCGTTCTGAGGTAGGATCCAAACCTGCACTTCCATAATAGTAATTGCAGATAAAATCCTGGCTGCAGTTGCGCTTATTGGAGCTGACCTGCACTTCCTGCCAGCCCAACTGGGCACTTACGCAGCTGTTCACGCCGATGGCTATGGCCACAAATCCAATCACAAGAAGCGCGGCCACAAGAATCAAACGCAGCCTAACATTCTTTTCCGAAAGTTCAACGTTCTGGATACGGGGAAGCCCCCGCTCATTCCGGAATTTTGCCATGGATCAAAGCACCGCCAACAGCAGGAAGAAGCCAAACAGGGCAAGAATCGTGCCCAGAATGCTGAAACCAGCTATCGCACCCTTCAAGCATGCCTTAAAGTTACGGATATGGTTAAACTTCTTGAAGATAAAGCCAGCAATCAGGCCGATGGGAGGCAGGAACAGAGAACCCAGGGTGTACCACAGGCTGCCGGTATCGTG
>JAFYOA010000409.1 GCA_017547865.1 Clostridia bacterium | reverse complement strand
GTGTGCGTACTCCTGGCCTCTGCGGTGCAGGGAAAACCCAAAACCGGCCCGGACGTGCTGCCTGCGGCCACGCCGACACCTCCGGTGGCTGTTTCTTTTCCTACAGTGGAAAGTGACGCGCCTTATTCAAAGACGGAATCGCTGCCGGAAGAGGAAGAAACCGTTTCTGCCGCGGAAGAGGGCGACCCGGTGGTGGAACGAACCATGTATGGCGGGCAGGCGGTGGCGGCATTTTTTGTGCAGGACAGCACCGGTGCCGGGCTTGACCTGGAGGAAGAACTGCAGCTGGCCCCGGAGATCTCTGTGCAGACCGGCGGTGAACCCATGGTGCTGATTTATCATACCCACACCACCGAGTGCTTTTTGCCGGCTTTTACCGGCTACATAACAGAGGCCGACCCTGTGCGAACATTGGACGAGACCCAAAATATGGTGGCGGTAGGGGAAAGGATCGCCGAGGTGCTGACAGCCCGGGGCATTGGCGTGGTGCACGATAAAACTGTGCACGATTATCCCGCTTACACCGGTGCGTACGACCGTTCCTGGGAGACCATACAGAAAAACCTGGAGCGCTACCCCTCCATTGTGATGACCATTGACGTACACCGGGATGCTATGGTGGCGGAGGACGGCACGGCGTATAAACCGACGGCGGAGATCGGCGGCAAAAAGGCGGCGCAGATCATGATCATCACCGGGCGCGATCCGGACGGTTCCTACGGTTTTCCAAACTGGCGGAAAAACCTGCGCATGGCATTGCAGCTGCAGGAACACGCCAGCGAAAAATATGGCGAACTGATGCGTCCGCTGAATTTTTGCGACCGGCGCTACAATATGAACGCCACCGTCAATTCACTGCTGGTGGAAGTGGGTACACACGTGAATACACTGGACGAAGCATTGTATTCTGCTGCGCTGTTTGGGGATGCCATGGCGGATGTACTGCTGCGGTATGCGGAATGACTTGCGCTCTGTTTTATTTTTTAGTATAATAATTACAGTATACAAAAGGAGGTGCCGCCATGCGGCGTATCGTTTCTGTTTTGCTTGCGCTGTTTTGCGTGGCGCTGTTGGCTTCTTCGTGGGCAATTTCTGCCACAGAAGTCCCTTCTGAACCGGAAACTTCTTCCACAGAAAGTGTGGCAGAAGAGATGGAATTTATCGATAACAAACCTGCGTTTACCCTGCCGGAAGAAAAAGGCATCACCTTCCCTGCAGAGGGAATCCTGGGGTGGTCGGTGATTTTTGCGGCTATACTGGGTATTGTGCTGTTTGTGTACACCGCCCATGTACGGGATCGCCGGGCGTTCCGCAGTCGTTCTGCAGCCCGCAGCCGTTGGCAGCGGCGTGGTCCGGTTCGCAGCGGTATGAGCGAGAAAATCCACCACGAAAACAGCCATATGCGGCGGTAAAATCTGGCATTTGTTCAGTTTTTTCTTAAAAATTTCTTACAATGCATTTATAGTTCTCAAAAAGAATTATAAATGCATTTTTTATGATAAAATTAATTCGGTTACAAAAAGATTACAATGTTATGTTACTATATTCGAAGTTTTGAAGACAGGAGCATCTTTTATGAAGTCTCAGATGAAAAACCGTGTTCTTGCCGTTTTGTTGTGTGTGTGTATGTTTGCCGCCGCGCTGGTGGTTGCTCCCGGCAATCCGGTACAGGCCCGCACCGCCGCCGAGGTGGAAGCGGACATTGCCGAACTGGAAGCCCAGCAGGCTGTTCTGCAGGAACAGCTGGACAAGCTGCGGGAAGATGAAGCCGAGCAGGAAGCCTATTACTATACATTGTGCGATCAGATCGATACGGTGGAGGCGCAGATCGATACCTGCATTGCCAATATCCGCGTGCTGGATTCCAACATTCGCGGTTTGGATGCCGAACTGCGGGAAGCCGAAATGGAAATTGCCCACACCATGTTTCTGCTGAAGCAGCGTGTAAAGGCTCTGTATAAATCCGGCAGCGAAAGCACGCTGGTGATCCTTCTCAGCAGCGACAGCTGGACAGAGTATGCCGAAAAAGCCGAGCTGATGAAGGCAGTAACCGAGCACGACCGCCAGCTGATCGAAGAGGTTTCTGTGTTTATGGAAGCCACCTCCGATACCCGCGACGAGCTGGACAAGGAGCGCAAGGCTGCCTCTGCCCTGCGCACCACCCTGGAAGAAAAGCAGGAAGAACTGCTGGGCCTGGAATCCGAAGCCGCAGCCGTACTGGCAAAGATCCGTGAAGAGCGCGGTGAACTGGAAGACGACCACGCCCACAATGAAGATGACCTGTACGACCTGGGCGCCGAGCTGGAAGAATTGCTGCAGGGCGATACCTGGGAAGACGTTGAGGATGACGATACCACCATCGGCGACGTTGGCGGCGGCAGTGTTGATTTTGGCGGCACGCTGGGCTGGCCCTGCCCGGGCTATGCCTACATCTCCTCTTACTGGGGCGATGGCCGCGGCCATAAGGGTCTGGACCTTGCCGCTGTGCGCGGCACACCCATTCTGGCAGCCGAAAGCGGCACTGTGGTGCGCGCCTGGACCGCCGACGATTGGGGTTACGGCTGGGGCTATCACGTGCTCATCAAGCACGACAATACCTATTCCACCCTGTATGCCCACGCCTGCGAGCTGGCTGTGTACGAAGGCCAGTATGTGGAGCGCGGCCAGCTGATTGCCTACGTTGGCAACACCGGCAACTCCTTTGGCAACCACCTGCACTTTGAAGTGTACAAGAACGGTGTACGTGTAGACCCGGCACCGTACCTTGGTTTGTATTAAGAAAAACAACAGAGCTCTGCAAAGGGCTCTGTTTTTGTATGGAGGAATGGATATGATCAAATGGATTTTACTGTATTTGCTGCTCATTAACCTGGTGGCCTTTTTCGCCATGGGGCTGGATAAGCACAAAGCGAAGAAAAACAAATGGCGCGTGCCGGAAAAGACGCTGTTCCTGTTTGTTCTTTTGGGCGGCGGCATTGGCGGCACGGCGGGCATGTTTGTGTTCCGCCACAAAACAAAGCACTGGTATTTCAAGCTTGGTTTTCCGGCCATTGCTGTGCTGGAGTACGCCGGCCTGGTGTGGCTGCTGATCAAATTCTGGTCGTATCTTATCTGAAAAAAATTGCAAGCCTCGCTGCGGGCTTGCTTTTTTTCTGCAAATTTGCTATAATTCTCTTTGCTCCGCGAAATGCGGGCGGTCAGTCGCAACTTCCTGACCTTAAACTACACTACGAAAGGAAACTGAATATGAATCGAAATCGACGTGTGCATTTCATGGCACAGGCAGCGGTCATCGCTGCGCTGTATACGGTGCTCACCTATGTGGCGGCGGCGCTGAACCTTGCCTACGGGCCGGTGCAGTTCCGTTTTTCAGAGGCCCTGACGGTGCTGCCCGTGTTTACCCCGGCGGCCATTCCCGGCCTTGCCATTGGGTGTCTGCTTTCCAATCTGATGAGCCCGCTGGGTTTGGTGGATTGGATCTGCGGGCCGCTGGCTACGCTGCTGGCTGCGCTGTGCACCTGGCGGCTGCGCAATGTGTGCGTAAAAGAACTGCCGCTGCTTTCTCTTTTGCCGCCGGCAATTTTCAATGCCATCATCATCGGCTGGGAGATCAGCTGCCTTTCCGATGCCGGTACCTTCAGCCTGCTGCACTTTAATCCCGCTGTGTTTTGGCCCAACGCCCTGAGTGTGGGCATTGGTGAACTGGTGGTATGCTTCGTGCTGGGGCTGGCGCTGATCGTTACCGTGCAAAAGACCAACCTGCACAAACGCCTTTTTAAACAGTAAAATCAAAAAAACACCTGCCGAAAAGTTGCATCGGCAGGTGCTTGTTTTTTATTGGGGAAGAAGGCTGTACAGCCAGCCGCAGGCGAGCAAAATCAGTACGGCACCGGCAATTTTCAGCAGCAGGTTTTTTGTGTTGCCGCCCATCTCCTTTATGGCGGCCAACTGTTCAAAAGGTTCGCTGTAACCGTCGTGGTCGCGGTAAATAATGGGCTTGGGCTTTTCGTTTTGTTTGCCCTCGCGGAATTCATGATCCAGTTCGGGGTTGTGTGCCATGGTGTTTCTCCTTTCACAACAAACGCTTTGATGTATCGGTCAATTTATCGATTTACATGGGCGCTCTGGAGAGACAGTCCATCACGGTGAGAAAAGCATAAAGAGCAGCAACCAGCACAGCCAGAATGATTAGCGTTTTGATGTTGTCCTTCAGCTTTTTGTCCGGGTCTTTCGCCTTGCCCTTCTTATTAAGTGCGTACATCTGTGTGCCGTTCAGTTCTGCCAAGCCTTCATCAAAATCAGGGTCGTTGTCCATATCCATAAGGTGCAGCAGCGCCCAGTTTTGGTTTGCCTTGTTGCGGGCTTCCCGCTCCGCATCGTTGTTGCGTTCCATAGTTCGTCTCCTTTTTCAGTTTGGGCTTAATTCCAAAGCTGGCTAAGAACATAGTAATCGCTGTGGAAATAAATGAGGGTGTAAATCAGCACAGCCACGGCTACAGCGCCGGCAAGAATCGCCACCCGCTGCCAGGGCTTCAGACCGGTGCTGGCGTTGCCGTTGGCTGCCAGTTCGCCCAGCTGGTCACCTTTGGTCAGCTTGGGGGCGCCGCCGCCGGGCTGAAAGTTCATATCACCGGAGGTAAAGATCATGCGCTTCTGCTGCTCTTTATTTTCATTGAATTCGTGGTCAAGTTCAGGGTTGCGTGCCATATTCATTCTCCTTTTAACGTGGGTTACATATAACCGGGGATTTGGGAAAAGAGGGGATAATTGCTGAAGAAATAAATCGCAGTATAGATCAGCACAGCCACGGCCACAGCGCCGGCAAGAATCGCCACCCGCTGCCAGGGCTTCAGACCGGTGCTGGCGTTGCCGTTGGCGGCCAGTTCGCCCAGCTGGTCACCTTTGGTCAGCTTGGGGGCGCCGCCGCCGGGCTGAAAGTTCATATCACCGGAGGTAAAGATCATG
>JAFYOA010000408.1 GCA_017547865.1 Clostridia bacterium | reverse complement strand
GGCAAAAACGGTAAAACCTTTGTGTTCACCAAAACGGGTCAGGTTCTGCACGGCAATTTCGTTATCCACAAGCACGGTGAGAACATCGCCTGCAGAAAGTTCTTCGGCAGCTTTCTTTGCATTTACAACCGGCAGCGGACAAGCCATACCGCGGCAATCGATCGTTTTTTCCATTTCAATTTTCCTCCTGTGCCAGTTCCCGCAAAGCAGAAACCGCAATTTTTATTTCTTCGCGTGTATTAAAGTGAGCAAAGCTGAAACGAACAGCCCCCTGCTCAACAGTTCCCAGTGCCTTGTGCATCAGCGGCGCGCAGTGGGCGCCCGGGCGGGTGGCAATGCCATACTCCTGCGCCAGAACATCGCTGATCAAACCGGAATCGTAATCGCGAACATTCAGCGATACAATGGGGCAGCGATCCATATCTGTGAAATCACCGTACACGGTGATGCCGGGAATCATACTGACCGCACGGTAAAATTCTTCCATCAGCGTCTGTTCCGTTTTGCGGATATTCTCCATACCGGTTTTTTCAATATAATGTACGGCTGCCAGCAAACCGGCAATGCCGTGGGTATTGAGCGTTCCGGCTTCGAGTGCGGTGGGCATCTGCGGCGGATGATTTCGAAGGTACGTCTGTACGCCGCTTCCGCCGCTGAGCAGCGGTTTGACAGCGACGCCTTCCCGCACATAAAGGCCACCCGTGCCCTGCGGACCGAGCAGGCCTTTGTGCCCGGTGAAACAGAGAATATCAATGTGCATCCGCTGCACATCAATGGGAAACACACCGGCGGTTTGAGAAGCATCCACAATAAACAGAACATTATGTTTGCGGGCGGCTTCTCCCACGCGGCGAATGTCCACCACGTTGCCCGTCAGGTTTGAACCGTGTGTGCAGACAATGGCCCTGGTATTTTGCCTGATTGCCGCTTCAATATCTTCATAACGGAGATTGCCCTTGGCATCGGCAGGAAGTACCGTCAGCCCCACACCGCGGTCTTCCATTTCATAGAGCGGCCGAAGCACCGAGTTGTGCTCAAGCGCCGTGGTGATAACATGGTCTCCGGGCATCAAAACGCCTTTGATGGCCATATTCAGCGCTTCGGTGGAATTTGCCGTAAAGGCGATTCTTTCCGGGCTTTCCGCGCCAAACAATTTTGCGAGCGCACAGCGTGCATCAAACACAGTTCTCGATGCACTCATCGCCCCTTCATGGATGCCCCGGCCGGGATTCCCCATGCTGCACAGTGCTGCCATGACGGCTTCTGCCACGCAATCGGGTTTGCGCAGCGTGGTGGCCGCATTGTCAAAATAAATCATACCATTCTCCCTTAAACCAGACAGTGATGTACCCCCTGAAAACGAAGATTATGCGTCTGCATCAATGCGAGCAGCGCTTCTTCACATTCGGGCGGTGCGCACCAGGCAAAACCGCAGTCTGCAGAAATGCTGCCGGGCACGGGGATAATTCTGCCTTCGGCGTTTTCCTCGCGGCAGGTTCGCTCCATCGCCATCGCTTCTGTGGTGGTAAAGAACGTGATCACCAATTTTTCGGTTTTCCTGATCATAGGCAGATCCTTTCTTCGCTTCCATAAGTTCTGTGGGAATAAAAGAGCAGTACGCACCGACAATTCTCCGGTCGGATTCCTTCAACTTTTTCTTACCTCTGCGTAAGATTCAAAATCTTCCGGCAACCGAAATAGCTATTTCATTTTCCGTGCTGCAAAAGCATCTGCAGCGTTTCCGGTGTGTCCGCATCCATCAGTTCATACGGGTTCTCAATCTGCAAAACCGAGACTTTCTCCGGATGCTTTTTCATAACCACACCACCGCCCTTGCCTTCGGGCAGATTCAAGAGTTCCGGGAAACTCCACTTCGGGAAAAGCACAGGCGCCCCCGGCGTATCGCCGCAAACCGGCCGAAGAATATTTTCCTTGTTTTCTGCCCAGTGCTGTACCAGCTCGTCCACGGTTTCGCGGCGAAGCAAAGGCTGGTCTGCCGGCATAAACATACAGCCGTCCAGATCACAAAGCACCGCAAGCCCAAGCCGAACCGTATCGCTTCTGTGGGGCAGGTCATGCAAAATCACCTTCACACCCATCTGCTCGCACAACACAGCGATTTCTTTATGGCGGGTAACCACCACACGGCGGTCCCCAAAACCTTCGCTTGCGTGCAGCGCTCTCAAAAACATGGGCTCTCCGTTAAAGTCAGCCATCAGTTTATTGCTGCCAAACCTTTTGCCAAGCCCCGAAGCCATAATAACGCAGCCGCAGTTTCCGAACGGCTCGTCCAGGTCAACGAGAAACACATCCGGTCGGCTGCGCAATTCATTCAAAAACGGCAGGTCCTGCTTTCGGATGACCACCGCCACGCGCTTGCTTTCGAACAAATCGCGAAGTGCATTTTTGAACACGTCACAGTTCTCTTCCAGAAAACCGATCTCGTCTACGGTGACCCATTCCTGTTCCGAACACATACAGCGCTTTAGAACAGAAGAGCCGAACGATGCCATGCGATCTTCGATCAGCACCATTTTGGCAATGGTCCCTGTGATCGAGTCATCGTATTCCGCAATTTTCATTGTTTCGCCCGTAAGGTTATCCTTTAGGAATACGGACGCATAGGGTTCTGCCCATGTGGTGATCCCCGGGCTCGGTTCGGGGAAAAGCGCCGACAACAGCGTTGTTTTGCCGCTGCCAAACTTTCCGGTAATCACAATGTGCCGTTTACTGCTGCTGCGGAAAGAATTCCATATAGAGTTTGCGGTTGGCCGCAAGACAGGCATCTCTGTAGGCTTCATACTTTTCAAGCCACTCCTTTCCCTCTTCGGTAAGCGTACTTCCGCCGCCGGATTTACCGCCGGTGGTTCGGATAATGAGCGGAAAACCCAAAGCGGTCTCTGCGTTTTTGATCAAGGTCAGGGCTTTTGTGTACGCCATTCCCATGGAAAGCGCCGCCGCACGGAGCGAACCGCTCGTTTCGATGCCCCGAAGAAGACGTGCCGGACCTTCCCCGAAAAATTTCAATCCGTTATCATCAAAAAAGGTGATTTTTGTTACGGCTTTCATCCGTCCGCCTCCTTAAGCATGGTAAGGAATCTTCTGCCGCTGCGGTTTTCACACCACTGCAGACTCACGGCTCCGTAAATCTGCGACAGGCAGGTTTCCATTTCCTCAAGGCTGTTTTCTTTTGGAATAAGAATCGCGGGTGCTTGTCCGTCTTTAAGAAGCACCAGTTGATCACAATAATTCAAGGCAAGGGCCGGGTCGTGCAGCGTAACAACGGCAGCCCCGTTCGCCTTTTCCACCCAGTGCCGGATCTTTTCCAGCATTTTGTAGCGGTGGTTAAAATCGAGAGCACTTTCCGGTTCATCCAGGAGCAGCAAACGGCTGCCGGAAACCATGGTGCGCGCCAAAATGCAAAGCTGCTTCTGTCCTTCGCTGAGATGAAGATAGCTCTTCTCTTCACAGCCAGCAAGTCCCGCTTCCAATAAAGCAAGCACCGCTGCATCTGTCATCGCTTTTGAGGGGTGCTCCAAAAGCCTAAGGTGCGGATTAAATCCCATCAGCACCACATCGAGAGCGGAAATATCGATCGAAATCCCACTGCGCTGGGGAATATAACTCACAAGCTTTGCAAGCTGACGGGAAGTCAGTTTTTCAAGTTCGGTGTTTTCAAGGCAGCAGGTTCCTTCGTGCGGAAGAAGATTGCCGATCGCTTTCAGCAGCGTGGTTTTGCCGCTGCCGTTTGCCCCCAGCACACCCACAACACATCCGTTTTCAACGGAAAAGGAGATTCCCCGAAGGACAGCTGTTTTGCCGTATGCGGCAGAAACACGGTTTACTGTAAAGAAACTCATACGCTTCTCCTTCTGCGAATGATCAGCATTACCAAAAACGGTGCACCGATCAGACTTGTAAAAATGCTGACCGGCAGTTCGGTTGCAGCAACGGAGCGTGCAAGAATATCCGCTGCACAAAGCAGGCTCCCGCCAACAAAACCGCTGAGCAGCATAGACCCAAACTTATTATTTTTATACAGCAATCCGGCAATGTGCGGCGCCAAAAGCCCAATAAAGCTGATCAGGCCGGTCAGGCTGACCACCGCAGATACGGCCAGCGTGCCGATCACCAATATGCAAAGGCGCAGCTGCGTTACAGAAACGCCCAGCATTCTGGCTTCATCCTCTTCTGCAGACAAAAGCAGAATCTGGCGGTAAAGGAACAGCAGAACGACCGCACACAGGAAGCTGAGAAGCAAATTGCCGCCGATGGAATAGGCGCTGATGCCGTTCAGGCTGCCCATGATCCAATATTCAATGGCAGCCAGTTCCTGTTCCGGATCAGCCGTGATCTTCAGCGTCATCAAAGCGGTTTGCGCCAGGGCATGAACCGCAATACCGGAAAGAACGATGGTCTGGTGTTTTCCGGTTCTGTCCAAAGCAGACAGGCCCAGCGCCAGCAGAACAGCTGCCACAGCCCCCGCAAATGCAGAAAGCGTAACCGCCGCTGCGCCGGATAAAAACAGGATGCCCGCCGCAGCACCGGCTGCAGCACCGGAAGATACACCGATCATATCCGGAGAAGCAAGCGGATTGCGAAATACCGTCTGGTAAACAAATCCCGCAATGCCCAAGGCAAAACCGCCGATGACAGCCACCAGTGTGCGGCTGCAGCGCAGGGTAAGAAACACCCTCCACTGCATCGGATCACCGGCCAGCAGCTTCTCAAAAGACAGCGGATATTTTCCCACAAACAAGCTGACGGCTGTGAAAAGAACAAACAGGAAAACAGCGGCAGCGCCGTAATATTTACTTTTCGATCTCGCTGTAGCTGAAGTTGTAGAAAGTCTCATAATATTCGTCTATCATTGCACTGCAATCTGTATCTGTGAGTAATTCGGGATGAAGTACATTCGAGAGCCACAAAGCACCGAGGATGCTGCCGGGAACGGGGCTGTCCCAGGCTTCGGCAACTGCCGGAAGCCGGTATACATTCCCAAGTTCAACGGCGGTGCAGCCGACAAGGTTTGGATCGGACAAAACATCCTCCACCGTATACGCCGCATTGGACGCCAGAATGATATATTCCGGATTCCACGTGAGCAGCTGCTCATAGTCGATCTCCGCCCAATAGGTATCTCTGATCTCTGCCGCCACATTGCGGCCACCCGCCAGGCGGATCATATCGGACTGGTACATGGCATCGCCGGCTGTCTGCAGCAAACCGGAATTACCCGCCAAATAAACAGAAGGTGTTTCCGCACCGGAAAGCGTATTGCTCAGAAATGCTTTTTGCTCTTCCGTAAAGGCAATCAGTGCTTCCGATTTGGCGGAAGTATTTGTGGCTGCCCCCACCATGCGGATCATCTCCGTTAAAAGCGTTTGGCTTTCCGGGTTCACCAGCAGTACATCGATCCCCAGTTCTTCCAGGATCTCCGCAGAATCTTTCAACCGCAGCGGAAGAATCACAAGATCCGGCTCCAGTGCGGCGCAGCCCTCCGCATCCAGGGTTTTTGCTGTCCCTACCCAGGGCAGCTCCAAAAGATGCGGGGCGCTGAGTGCATAAATCGGGCGATATTCGGGGTTATCTTCAATTCCCACCATGCGTTCGTCCAAATCAAGCGCCATCAGCAGGCTGGTCGTGATATAGTAGCAGCTGACAAGCTTTTGCGGTTCATCTTCAATGACAATCTCACGTCCGGCGTGATCTGTTACGGTCACGGGATAATACGCATGCGGAACCGAAGTTTCACTATGGGCAGCTTGCTGACCGCCCGGTTTGCAGGATGTAAAAGCCGGGAGCATCAGCAGAAAAAGCAGTATGGAAATAATTTTCTTCATAGAATACCTCGAGCGTTATTGTTTTGAAACTATAACGCTATTGTAGCAAATAAGCTTTGCAAAAGCAATAGATGATGGTATAATGAGGATACGAAAATGTGTAAAATGCCGAAAAGGAGCCCTTGCCGATGATGAACATACAGAAATATATTCGGGCGCAAAGCTTGGAAGAAGCCTGGCAGCTAAATCAGGATAAGCGCAACCGTGTTTTGGGCGGTATGCTTTGGCTGCGTTTGGGAAGAGGCAGTGTAAACACCGCCATCGATTTGTGCGATTTGGGCCTGAACACCATTGAAGAAACGGAAGAACAGTTCTCCATCGGTGCAACGGCTACCCTGCGGGATATTGAAACGCACGAAGGGCTGAACGCCTATACCAACGGCGCAATTGCCAATGCTGTGAAAGATATCGTCGGTGTTCAGTTCCGTAATATGGCCACTGTTGGCGGCAGCATCTGGGGGCGTTTCGGTTTTTCCGATGTACTGACCGTTTTCCTGGCGATGGATTCCTATGTTGAACTGTACAAAGGCGGCATCGTTTCTCTGGAAGATTTTGCAAAAATGAAGCCGGACAACGATATTTTAGTCCGCCTGATCGTTAAAAAGCCCCCCTGTAAAATCGTCTATTCTTCTGTTCGCAACCAGCGCACCGATTTCCCCGTGCTGGCCTGCGCCGTTGCCCTCGTCAACGGACAGTACCGTGCATCCATCGGTGCCCGCCCCTCCCGTGCCATGCTGCTTTGCCGCGAAAAGAGC
>JAFYOA010000033.1 GCA_017547865.1 Clostridia bacterium | reverse complement strand
TGAACGTTTTTGTTATGAAAACGTGGAAACGGTCTTGATTGGCGATTATCAGGTGCAGAATACGGCTACGGTGCTTTGTGCTGTGGATCTGTTGCAGCAGCAGGGTTTTGCAATCACGGAAGAGAGTTTGCGTCGTGGTTTGCAGAATACCCATTGGCCCGGACGTATGGAACGTCGGGATTTTGAGGGAGAGCCGGTGCTGCTGGATGGTGCGCATAATCCCAATGGAGCGCAAATGCTGGCAGATTATTTGGAGAATCATTATGCGCCGGGCAGTTGCAATTTGGTGCTGAGCGCATTGGCGAAAAAGGATGTGAGCGGCATTGTCGCTCCGTTGCGTGGATGTGCGGCCATTGGCAATGTGTACTTTACCTGCATTCATGGGGAAGATCAGATGGATTATTTGGTGGAACTGTGGCAGGAAGGCATAAAGGAAAAAGGAACGATCCGCTGTATTGCGAGCCCTAAAGAGGCTTTACAGGCAGCGGTGCATGAGCCAGGCGCCGAGCTTACGGTTTGTGCCGGATCCTTATATTTAGTAGGAGAAATGGAAACCATTATTGATGAGCAAGAATGATGGTGGATGCGCAATAAATGGAATTGGGTGCCGTAGGCAGCGGAGGCTGGTATGTTGAATTTTTTAGGGGAGCTTGCAAAGTATCCGAATAGTTTGTCGGTGGACGAATTATCCGGTGGCATTTCCGGTGGCGAAATTCAGGGGATCGTAGATGAAAAGGCAAGAAACTTGCTGGGCTTGATCGAATTTCAGCGGGGAGAACTGGGAGAGGCCATGAAGCATTGGTCGATCAGCGAATATTTGAATCCACGCCAAAATCAGGCCACGGCGTACTTGAAAGAGATCAAGAAAAAGCAGGAACTGCTGACGAATATGAGCGAGAGCCTTCATTTATATAATGAAGCAATGGAACTGGCACGTAAGGGAAATGTGAATTTTGCTATTACGCGGCTGCGAAAAGCGGTGCATTTGAATCCACAGTATGTGAAGGCGCAGCTGGTGCTGGCGCTATGTTATATGGAGCAGCATCATTTTAAAACTGCCCTGAGCGTATTGGAAACCGTGTTGAAGCTGGAAGCGCTGAATCCGGATGCAAAGCGGTATCGGGCGTATATTGCGAAACAGCTGGAACATGGGATCGAGGATGAGAGCGTGAGCGAGATTCAGGATCTGAGCCAGGAGTTTTTGGCACAGCAAACGCTGACGCAGGCGGATACCGAAGAAATTTTTGAAGTGAAGAGCCGAAAACGCTGGTTGTGGTTCACACGAAGTGAATCGCTGAAGCAGCTGGCATTATTTTTTGCCGGTGTGTTATGCTGTGCCGGTTTTATGTGGTATTTGGTATATCCGGATCAGATGAACCAAATGGAAGACCAGATAATGGAATTGGAGCTTTCGGAGAATCAGCTTCGGGCGGAGAAAGAAGAATTGCAGCAGCAATTAGAAGGGATGGAACCATGAATCATAAGCATAAAATTATCGTGATCTCCTTTGATGGGTTGGGGACCGATGACTGGAAGATCGTATCGAAAATGCCGGGCTTTGCCCGTTTTATGAAGGAAGCGGCCTACTGTGAGGAGGTACAGTCTGTGTATCCGACTCTAACGTATCCGGCGCACTGCAGTATTGCCACCGGTCGTTTGCCGATCCATCACCGCGTGGTGCATAATTTACTGTTGCAGCCCCATCGTATGGCATCGCCGGATTGGTATTGGAAACGCAGCTATGTGCAGGGTAAAACGATGTATGAGGCAGCGAAAGAATGTGGATTGAAAACCGCATCCTTCCTGTGGCCGGTAACGGCCGGCGCGAAGATCGATTATCATGTACCGGAGATCTTTGCCAATCGAAAATGGGATCATCAGATCCTGGC
>JAFYOA010000407.1 GCA_017547865.1 Clostridia bacterium | reverse complement strand
TTATACTATCATTAATAACAATGTACGGGGTGAAACACAGTATGTCAACAGTATCCAAAAAATCACTGGCATTGATTGAAAAAATGCAGCAAAACGAAATCACCGAAAGCGCGATCTACGCCAATATCGCAAAGTTTGCCAAGGGTGATGAGAATAAAGCGACGCTCCTTCGCCTTTCCGAAGAAGAACTTGCCCATTGCGCCATCTGGACAAAATACAGCAAAAAGACCCTCAAGCCCCAAAAGCTGAAGGTGTTCTGGTACACGCTGATGGCACGCATCCTCGGTTTCACGTTTATGGTGAAATTGATGGAAAAGGGCGAGTCCATCGCACAGGATGAGTACGCCCTGCTCGCGCAGGAAGCACCCGAAAGTATCGCCATCCGCCAGCAGGAAGAAGAGCACGAAGAAGCCCTTTTGCAGATGCTGGATGAAGAACGCCTGCAGTACGTGGGCAGTATGGTACTGGGCTTGAACGACGCATTGGTGGAGCTGACAGGCAGCCTTGCAGGTTTCACCTTCGCCATGCAGAACACAGGTCTCATCGCATTGTCAGGTCTGATCATCGGTATCTCCGCCACGTTCTCCATGGCGTCCAGCGAATTCCTCGCCGCCCGCAGCGAAGGCAGAACCGATGCCCTGAAATCCTGCACCTACACAGGTATCGCCTATCTGGTGGCAGTGGTCCTGCTGATCCTGCCCTACCTGCTCTTCCCCACCGAACAGTTCATCGCCGCGCTGGTCTGCATGCTGCTGATCGTGATCCTGATTATCGCCGCCTTCACCTACTATACCTCCGTGGCACAGGATCGCCCCTTCCGATCTCGTTTCCTTGAAATGGCACTCATCAGCATCGGCGTAGCAGTCCTCTCCTTCGTCGTTGGTCTTGCTGCAAAGAAGTTCCTTGGTGTGGAGATCTAAACACAAACAAAAAAGCTCTTGAAACTTTCGTTTCAAGAGCTTTTTTCAATCGAGGTGACAGGATTTGAACCTGCGACTTCTACGTCCCGAACGTAGCGCTCTACCAAGCTGAGCCACACCTCGAAATATGAGATTGTAAAGAAAAAACCTGCCTGGGTGCGGCGGAACTTTGCCTGCCGCACCGCTTACGCAGGTAACTGGCTGGGATACTAGGATTCGAACCTAGACAGACAGAGTCAGAGTCTGTAGTGCTACCGTTACACCATATCCCAATATAAACTTCCGTTTATCTCGGACAGCGTAGTCTATTATAGCACAAACCAAGAAAAAGTCAATACTTTTTTCGAAAGTTTTTTCTGTTTTTTTAAGAAAGACTGCGGGCCGCAAAAACGGCCCGCATCGCCTGAAAATCATCGCATTGTACTGTCGAGCAGGATCATTTCCGCACAGCGAATACCATCCACCGCGGCAGAAACGATACCACCGGCGAACCCAGCCCCTTCCCCACAGGGATACAACCCCGCAAGGCCCACGCTCTGCAGCGTTTCACCACGCAGCAAGCGCACCGGGGAAGAACTGCGGGTCTCGGGTGCGGTCAGCACCGCATCCGGGGAATCGTACCCGGGCAGCTGGCGTCCAAAGCGGCGGATGCCCTCCCGCATGGATTCGCATACATAATCCGGCAGAATTTCCTCCATGGCACAGGGCGTTACACCGGGCAGATAGGTGGGCCTCACAGTTCCTTCCAGCGCGCCTTTCTGCTTTGCAAGGAAATCTCCGCTGCGCTGGGCCGGGGCGCGGTAACCGCCGCCGGCAGCCAAAAAGGCCCGCTCTTCAATCTTCCGCTGGAATTCCACGCCAGCCAGAGGAGAATCTCCGCCAAAGTCAGCGGGCTCCACACTCACCAGCAGGGCGGCGTTGGCGTTGCGGCCGTCGCGGGCAAAGCGGCTCATGCCGTTGGTCACCACCCGGCCTTCTTCCGAAGCCGCTGCCACCACGGTGCCGCCGGGGCACATGCAGAACGTATACACGCCCCGTCCGTTGGGCAGGTGGGTGAACAGTTTATAATCTGCCGCATGCAGCGCCGGGTGACCGGCAAACTGCCCATAGCGGGCCCTATCGATCAGTTCCTGCGGATGCTCGATGCGGGCGCCCACAGAGAAGGGCTTCGCTTCCATGGGCAGGCCCATCGCATGCAGCATGGCAAAGGTATCCCGGGCGCTGTGGCCCACAGCCAGCACAACGTGGTCGGCTTCCAGCTTTTCTTCACAGCCATTTTGGGTGAAACGCACGCCGCGCACGATACCGTCGCGGGTCTCCAGGCCGGTCATACAGGCGGAAAAACGCACTTCGCCCCCCAGTTTTTCAATGGTTTTACGAACATTCTTTACGGTACCGGGCAGCTTATCCGTGCCCACATGGGGCTTGGCCTCCACCAAAATTTCTTTCGGCGCACCGGCAGCCACCAGTTCTTCAAATACCTTATGGATGCGGGGATCTTTGGTGCCGGTGTTCAGCTTACCGTCGGAAAAAGTTCCCGCACCGCCTTCGCCGAACTGCACGTTGGATTCCGTATCCAGCACGCCCATCAGCTGCAGGCGCTGCACATCTTTGGCACGGTCGTCCACATTTTTGCCCCGCTCCAACACAATGGGCCGCTGGCCGGCCTGGGCCAGAATAAGAGCGGCAAACATCCCCGCTGGGCCAAAGCCCACCACCACCGGCCGTTTTTCCAGCGGCTTACAGGCGGGCAAGGTATAGCGTTCATCCGGTGTGGCCTTGATCTTACCACTTTTATCAGATCGCAGCACACGGGCTTCCGCTTTTCCGGGCAGCGTTACATCCACGGTGCACACAAAGCGCAGGTCGCTCTTTTTACGGGCATCCACCGCACGGCGCACCAGCCGCAGGCTTTGGATCTCTTTAGGATCGGCTTTGATTTTTTTGGCCGCCGCTTTCTGCAGATCGGCATCGGTATAATTCAGCGGAAGCGCAAGTTCCGGGATTCGCAGCATGTTGTTTTCCCCTTTCTCTTCAGCGGGCAGCGGCTTCGCCGGCCAGCAGACCGGTGGCCCACGCCCAGTGCAGATTATAGCCGCCGCAGTCGCCGTCCACGTCGCACAGTTCCCCGGTGATAAACAGGCCGGAGCAGCAGCGGGAGGCCATTTGCGGCAGAGAAAGCTCCGTCAGCGGCACACCGCCGGCGGTCACCTGGGCATCGGCCCAATCACCGGTACCCGTAATTTTTAAAGTAAAAGCCTTGCAGCCATGGGCCAGCGCAGCCAGCTGCTTGCGGGGAATCTCCCGGCAAAGGCCGTCTGTTTTTACGCCGCAGCGGCGCAGTACTTCTGTATTCAGTTTTCCCGGCAGCACGCCATCCAAAATGCGCGCAGCGGGAAGGGACGGATGTTCTTCGCAAAGGCGCAGCAAAAAGCCCCGCAGGGCACCTTCTTCCATTTCAGGGAGAAGATCCAGCGCCAGGGCCGTTTTACCCTTCTGTGTCGCCACCGCCCGGGAAAGCTGCATTACGCAGATACCGGACACACTGCCGGCACCGAAGATCACTTCGCCTTCGGAAGCAACCGACGGGGTGTTTTCCAGCTGCAGAGTGACCGCAGCCTTGGTGCGCACACCTTTCAGGGCAGCCGGCACTTCCGGCGCCAGCAGGCGTACCAATGCAGGGGTGCGTTCCGTTACGGTGTGGCCCAAAGAACGAGCCAGGTTAGGGGCGTTGTCACCGCAGCCAAGGTTCGGCGCAGCTTTACCGCCGCAGGCCAGCACAACCTTGTCGGCACACAGCGTTTCCCCGGTGGAAAGCTTCATGGCAAAGCCGTTCTTTTCTTTTTGCAAAGCCGTTACGGCACCGCCGCAGCGCACTTCAACGCCCAGCTCTTCACAGGCATTGAGAAGGCAGCCCAGCACGGCAGAAGCCTGCTCGTTCACCGGGTACACACGGCCCATGTCATCTTCTTTTGTCAGCAGGCCAAGCGCCTGAAAATAAGAACGCACCCGCCCCGGCGAGACCGCCTGCAGCACACGGGAAGCCCCCCGGCTGCCGAAATACGATGCCGGGGCTGCGTTCATATTGGTAAGGTTGCATTTGCCGTTGCCGGTGGCCAGCAATTTACGGCCCGGCTTGGCGCTGCCTTCCAGCACCAGCACAGAGACCGGCCGGCCGGCTTTTTTCATTTCCTGTGCAGCCCGCACCGCGGCGATCAGACCGGAAGCCCCGGCACCCACCACGGCAAGCTGCCATTGTTCATTTTTCTTCATCACAAAAAGATCCCCAACACGCCGTAAGAAAGCAGGCACATAATAATATCGGCAACAATGGTGCCGCCCACAACGGAAATCAGCGCATGTTTAAAGCGCATATTCATCACTACGGCCGCCAGGCAGCCTGTCCAGGCACCGGTGCCCGGCAGCGGAATGGCCACAAAGATCAGCAGCCCCAGGGTACGGTAGCGGTTGATCTTCGCAATGCTTTTCTGAGCTTTGGCTTCCAGGGCACGCACAGCTTTCACCAGGCGTGTCTTGCTCATCAAATCGAATATTTTTCTTACAAACAGCAGCAGGAACGGAACCGGCAGAACCGTACCCAAACCGCAAATCAGCGCCGCGGACAGCAGATCGATCCCCAGCAGCTTGGCCGCGATGATGCCGCCGCGCAGTTCCACCACGGG
>JAFYOA010000406.1 GCA_017547865.1 Clostridia bacterium | reverse complement strand
TAATATGTAACTTTTTCTAAGGAGAATGAGAATATATGAAACTTGGTATCGTCGGTTTGCCCAACGTAGGCAAAAGTACGCTGTTCAACGCCATTACCAACGCCGGTGCACAGGCGGCCAACTACCCCTTCTGCACCATCGAGCCCAACGTGGGCGTGGTGGCCGTGCCGGACCACCGCCTGGACAAGCTGGCCGAAATGTACGAGCCGGATAAATTCACCCCCGCTACCATCGAATTCGTGGACATTGCCGGTCTGGTAAAGGGTGCTTCCAAGGGTGAAGGCCTGGGCAACAAGTTCCTCAGCAACATTCGCGAAGTGGACGCCATTGTACACGTGGTGCGCTGCTTTGAAAACGACGACATCGTGCACGTGGACGGCAGCATTGACCCCGCCCGCGACATCGAGACCATCAACGTGGAGCTGATCCTCTCCGATATCGAAATTCTGGAACGCCGCATCGACAAGACCAAGAAGATGATCAAGGCCGACAAGAAGTACCAGATGGAGCTGGAGTTCTTTGAGAGCGTGAAGGAAGCCCTGGATGCCGGCCAGAGCGCCCGCAGTGTTTCCTGCAACGAAGAAGAAGCCGAACTGCTGGCCTCTGTCTCTCTGCTCACCAACAAGCCCATTATTTATGCCGCCAACATGAGCGACGGTGACTTTTTGGACGGCGTGGAAAACAACGTTGGCTTTGCCGCAGTGAAGAAGATCGCCGATGCCGAAAATGCCGCCGTGCTGCCCATCTGCGCCGAAGTGGAAGCCCAGATCGCCGACATGGAGCTGGAAGAAAAGGAAATGTTCCTTTCCGATATGGGCCTGGAAGAATCCGGTCTGGATCGTCTCATTAAGGCCGGTTACGCCCTGCTGGGTCTCATCTCTTACCTCACCGCGGGCAAGCAGGAAGTGCGCGCCTGGACCATTACCAAGGGCACCCGTGCTCCCCAGGCTGCAGGTAAGATCCATTCCGACTTCGAACGCGGCTTTATTCGCGCCGAAGTGATTGCCTACGACGACCTGATGGAATGCGGCACCATGGCCGCCGCCAAGGAAAAAGGTCTGGTCCGCAGCGAAGGCAAGGAATATGTGATGCAGGACGGCGACATCGTTCTGTTCCGTTTCAACGTATAATAAATACAGAAAAGCCTGCAGCCGTGGTTGTGGGCTTTTTTCACACAAAAACGAAGGAGATGTTTTTATGCAGCACGAAATTACAAAGCGCATTCCCTTGCTGAACGACCGGGGCGACCTGACCGAAGCCGGTTACGCCAAGCGGCTGCTGCCTTTTTACGACCGCAACAAGGTAAAAGGCGGTTTTGCCCGGCTGAAAGAATGGGACTACTACTACATTGGCAGCAATGATTTTGGCGTTGCCCTTACCATTGCAGACAACAGCTACATGGGGCTGGATTCCATCTCTTTCCTTTCTTTTGGAGAAAAGCCCTGGGAAATTACCAAAAGCCCCATGCGCATTTTCCCCATGGGCAAAACCAACCTGCCGCCCACCTCTGTGGCCGGTACCTCTGCCATTGCGGGCAAAGGCTACGCCATGAAATTTGAGGTGAAGGACAACAAGCGCGTGCTGACCGCCCACATGGATGACTTTAAAGACGGGCAGGCCATCGACATTAAGGTAACGCTGACCGACGAACCCGAAGAATCCATGGTTATCTGCACACCGTTTGAAAAGCCCGGGCATTTCTATTACAACCAGAAAATCAACTGCATGCGGGCCGCCGGCACCGTAAAGCTGGGCGAAGAGACGTTTACCTTCTCGCCGGAAAGCGCCTTTGGCGTGCTGGACTGGGGCCGCGGCGTGTGGACCTACCACAACACCTGGTACTGGGGTTCGGCCTCCGGTTTGGTGGGTAGCGAAGACTTTGGCTTTAACATTGGCTATGGCTTTGGCGATACCACCGCCGCCAGCGAAAATATGCTGTTCTACAAG
>JAFYOA010000405.1 GCA_017547865.1 Clostridia bacterium | reverse complement strand
CAGCACATACACGTCGCCCTGTTCATCCAGCCAAATGCCGCGGGCAGGCTTTTCTTTACGGGAGAAGAACCAGGTATCGCCCCGGGTCTCGTTGGCAAAGCCGGCGGTCACTTCGTTGTCGGCATTCAGAACCGTGCGGGAAAGGGCGGACTGGTGCAGGAACAAATTCTTTTTCGCGTCGATATACTCCTGCATATCCACGTGCCAATCCAGGTGGTTCGGCGAAATATTGGTCACCACGGCCACGTCCGGTCCGCGGCGCATCGAGATCAGCTGGAAACTGGAAAGTTCCACCACGGCCACATCGTTTTCGTCAATGCTCTCAATCTCCGGCAGCAACGGACGGCCGATATTGCCGCCCAGGTGAACGGTTTTGCCCGCAGCCTTCAGCATTTCGGAGACGAGGGTGGTGGTGGTGGTTTTGCCGTCGCTGCCGGTCACCGCGTAAATTTTGCAGGGGCACAGTTCAAAGAACATTTCCATTTCGCTGGTGATGGCAGCACCGCGGGCGCGGGCCGCCGCCAGTTCCGGCAGGCTGTACTTCATGCCGGGGGTACGGAAGATGATCTCCTCATCCATGTTTTCCAGGTAAGTCTCACCCAGGCACAGGCGCACGCCCTTGGCAGCCAGGTCTTCCCCGGTTTCGCCCAGGGCTTCCATGGTCCGGCGGTCACGGGCAGAAACAATGGCGCCTTTCTGCAAAAACAGGTCGATCAGCGGCAGATGGCTGCGGCCAATGCCGCAGAACGCCACTTTTTTACCGGGCAAAGAGGCAAAAAAAGCTTCGGTCTTCATGTGTATCATCCTTTCGATATTCCGCCGAGGCAGACCCGGGCAGAATACAATCGGTTCTCAGCCTTCCTTGGGCAGGAAGGTCAGGTAGTCTTCGTAGTTTCTCTTCAGCAGAGCGGGGGTATCCAGGCCGTAGGGGCACTTGGCCTTGCACTGGCCGCAGTTCAGGCAGTTTTCAATCTTCTTCATCTTCTCCTGGCCTTCTGCAGAAAGATGACCGGCAGTGGGAGAACGGCGCAGCAACAGAGACATGCGGGCGCAGTTGTTGATCTCAATGCCCACCGGGCAGGGCATACAGTACCCGCAGCCGCGGCAGAACTCGCCCACCAGTTCGGTGCGCTCCTTTTCAATGTAAGCCTTGCGCTCTTCGGTAAGGGCAGGCGGATTATCGTTATAAGAAAGGAACTCATCCAGCTCGTTTTCACGCTGAACACCCCAGATGGGAGCCACCGGGAACTGGGCCAGGTAAGCATAGGCTACATCGGAGCGGGTGATGAGACCACCGGCCAGGGCCTTCATGCAAATAAAACCCACATCGTGCTCTTCGCACAGGCGCACCAGGGCCTCTTCTTTTTCACTGGCAAGGTAAGAGAAGGGGAACTGCAGGGTATCGTACAGGCCGGAAAGCACGGCTTCTTCTGCCACCGCAAGGCGATGATTGGTGATGCCGATGAAGCGGATCAAGCCTTTTTCTTTTGCCTCCACCATTGCTTCGTACAGGCCGGTGCCATCGCCGGGCTTGGGGCAAAAAGCGGGGTTATGGAACTGATAAATATCGATGTAATCGGTCTGCAGCAAACGCAGGCTGGTCTCCAGGTCTTTCCAGATGCCTTCCACCGTGGTAGAGGGAGTTTTGGTGGAGATAATGATATTTTTGCGCACATCGTGCAGGGCATTGCCCATTTTTTCTTCACTGTCGGTATAGCTGCGGGCGGTATCAAAGTAGTTGATGCCGTTTTCGTAAGCCTTGCGCAGCAAATGGCAGGCGGTGTCCATATCCACACGCTGCACGGGCAGTGCGCCAAAACCGTTTTTACTTACCACCAGGCCGGTGCGGCCCAAACGAATGGTTTCCATACAAATCCTCCTGTATATTGCAAACCGCGGGACAATTTCCCGCCTGCCCAAAAGGGCAGAAAATTCCTATTGTATTAAACTATTATACCAAAGACAACGGCGTTATTCAAGGCGAAGAGAGGGCAAAACACTCTGTTTTTGCCGGCAAAACCGCAGTACAAAAAGAAAAGGGACCTGCTGCTGCAGATCCCTTTCTTCGGTTTCATCACGGCGAGCGAAAATCTTCCCAATGAAGATCCATCGCGTCGCACACCCGCACAAAAACATCCATGCGGGGATTCACTTTCCCGGCTTCCATAGCCTGGTAGTGCCGCAGACTCAGGCCGCACAGTTCTGCCGCCATCTCCTGCGTATAATTCTTTTTCCTGCGTGCCTGCAGCAATACATCTGCAAAGTCCAAACGGGAGAACACACCCGCCCCTCCTTTATGTTCATTCGCTGTATTTTCTATAAGAACAAACACAGTATAGCACAAAACGCAGAAAATGTGAATATATTTCACAAAACTATTTTATTTGCCAATAAACGGGCCGGTTTTGCCGCTGATCACCTTGTTTTTAAACACCAGCGCACAATCGTGGTGGAAAACTGCCATCACCGTGCCGTCCTCCAGGCCAATGGCCTGCACTTCGCAGTCGTTGCACAGCACCGTTACCTTGGGGGCGGGCTGGTCGGCAGCAGAGATAAGGTAGGCATACTGGCTGATCTTGTTTTCCGGGTGGGTCACGGTCAGAGTCACCACATTTTCGCTGATTTGGGTATCCGGCTCCGCAAAATTGTTGCGCTGCCAGGAACCGATCTGCTCCTTGGCCTCCACATCGATCTTTGTCTCTGCAAGACCAGTGTAACGGATGCCGTTGTGCACCACAGAGTCACCTTCCACGGCCACTTCGCCCCGCTGCAGGCACTGGTCCACGGTGGTCACCAGCGCTTCCTTGCGGCCATCCACAATTTCAATGCCGGTACCCATCGCCACATAGCCGCCCTCAAAAGCAAAGCCGGAAACATAGGCATTAACACCGTCGTGCTGGGCCAGTTCGTAAATCACAGCGCGGCTACCTTCCTGCATGCCGCCGTAATGGGCGCTGGGCAGGGGCAGGCACCACCAGTCGCGGTGGGCCAGCAGCTGTTCGTCGTTCTCCGTACGGGAGGTGGTGCCGGGAATACGGGCATAATCCCACACGGTGGAAATATCCACATACTCTTCGCCGTCCCGCATAATGCAGGTGTGGGTGCCATAAGACATATTGTAGTTCAGTTCGGCTTCGCTGTTGCAGATTTCTGCATCCCAAATTTTATCGTTGTGGAACTTGGCGCCCACATAAATACCGTTTGTATGGTGGCACAGCAGGGCAGCCGTGGGGAAATACTTGGTAGCATCCGGCTGGGCAGCGCCGTTCATGCAGGCCAAATATCCCTGCAGTTCTTCCTGGCGGGGCATATCGGCATTCTTGGTGCACAATTCCACTGCCGCCTTCAAAATACCGGCCTTCATGGCTTTCAGTCGGGCCATTTCGCGGCCAATAACGTTCCAGTCCAAACTATCGTGCTGGCTCATATGGCGCAGGCCGTCCAAAATATGCACCAGGAAAATATTCAGCTTTTCTTCACTGTACTGGTACTCGGTGCCCTGCAGAACAAAGGCCAGCTGGGCCACATCGTAAGCGTAAGAACGGCCGTAACCGCCGGAATACAGGCGGGGGCCATGCTGGAAGAAGCTGCCGTCGTTCTGCAGACCTTCCGCTTCGCCAATGCAGATCTCCTGCCCGGCGCGTTCCACAGCCTTCTGCACCCATGCGGAGTCGTTGGTCAGCACAGCGTGCTTCAGGGTATTCATAGCACCCCAAATCAGGTTGGCACCGGTCCAGCGGGCTTCAATATCCGGCAGGCGACCCATGGTGCCCCGGCCGATAAACTCGCACAGCTGCTCCATGGTGGCTTCATCCAGCACATCGTACAGCAGGAAAGTGATATCTGCCAGATTGGCGGGCATACCGATATCATTGTGCCACCAGTTGGGGTTGTGGAAATCTTTGTACAGCCAATACTTTACGGCGGAGATCACCTTTTCCTTAAAATCGGCATCGTTTAGGCTCTCTTTGCCGCTGTCTTTCAGAATCTTAAGAATACGCACATAGTGCTGCGCCGCCTGCCAGGCAGAACGGGTCTGGTCGGTGTAATCAATGTCCTCCCAGCACAGGGTGCCGGGACCTTCTCCGGGAACCAACGTTTCCAGCAGAACGGCAGCGGAAGCGCTGTTTTTTTCTGCACGGTAGGCATTCTGAGAAAGCACGCCGCCCCACAGCAGTTCCTGGAATTTTGTACGGATCTTATCAATGGAAGTCATATCGTTTCCTCCTTACTTGCTGCCCAGGGTGAGCAGCCGGATGATGTTATCCATAGTATCCTGCAGGTCACGTTTTGCCCGCAGTTTTGCTTCTTTAAACAGCACGGCCACGCGGTTGGTGCTGAACACCGCCGCCACGCCCTGGTCGTACACAGTTTCAATGTTGTCGCCCACATCACCCACCACGGCAATGACAGGCACGTTCAGGGCTTGGGCGCGTTTTGCCACGCCGCACACCACTTTACCGCGCAAAGACTGGCTGTCCAGCTTGCCCTCGCCGGTAAAAATCAGGTCGGCATCGCGGATTTCTTCCTCAAAACCCACGGTATCCAGCACCGTGGTGATGCCGGACTGCAGCTGCGCCCCCAAAAAGGCCACCGCACCGGCACCAAGACCGCCGGCAGCACCGCCGCCGGGCAAGCCAAGCACTTCCACGCCCACATCCCGGGCAAGAAGAGCCGCGTAATGGGCCAGACCGGCATCCAGCCGCTGCACCATGGCAGGGTCGGCGCCTTTTTGCGGGCCAAACACCGCCGCTGCCCCCTGGGGGCCACACAGCGGGTTATCCACATCGCACATAGCGGTAATCGTCGCTTCTTTCAGCTGGGGGTCCAGCTTTGAGGCATCGATGCGGGCAATGTCTTTCAGCGTGCCGCCGGTGGGAACAAACACTTCTCCCGTTTCATTGAAGAACAGCACGCCCAAAGCGCAGGCCATACCCGCGCCGCCGTCGTTGGTGGCGCTGCCGCCAAGGCCCAGCACAATATCCCGTTCACCGGCATCCAGCGCTGCTTTCAGCAGTTCACCCACACCATAGGTGGTGGTTTTTTCCGGGTCTTTTTCATCGCCCACCAGGGGCAAACCGGCGCAGGCGGCCATTTCCACCACTGCCTTGCCGTTCGGCAAGTGGGCCCAAAACGCCTCTACCGGTGCATGCAGCGGGCCGGTCACGGTCAGCGGGTAGTTTTCGCCGCCCAGCGCCGCCAAAAACGCATCGCAGGTTCCCTCGCCGCCATCGGCCACGGGAATACTGCGCACCACGGCCCCGGGAATATGCCGCCGGATGGCAGCCTCCATTTCCCCACACACCTGCGCGGAAGAAAGTGTGCCTTTGAAAGAGTCGGGGATCAATACAAATTTATTCATACAAAGCCTCACAGAACAGCCAGGTCCTTGTAGCTGTCCTTCAGGGCGGGGTACAACTTGGTGTACATCCGGTACATAGCCTCATACTTCGGCACATGATCGGCCACCGGTACCTGGGTCTTGTTGATGCGGACCAGCTTATCGCAGCCTTCCTCTACACTGGCAAACACACCGGCACCCACACCGGCCAGAATCGCCACGCCCAGAGCGGCACCCTCTTTAGACTGCAGGGTCTTCACTTCGCAGTTATACATATCGGCCAGCATCTGCCGCCACAGGGGAGATTTTCCGCCGCCGCCGCAAGCCAGCATTTCGTCAATGGTCACGCCCAGGCCGCGCAGAATTTCCAGGCTGTCCCGCAGGGCATAGCTTACGCCTTCCATCACGGCGCGCAGCATATCGTACTTGGTGTGAATGGCAGAAAGACCGAAGAACACACCGCGGCAATCGGGATCGAGATGAGGGGTGCGCTCACCCATCAGGTAGGGCAGGTACAGCAGCTTATTGCAGCCGATCGGCACTTCCGCCGCCTTCTGGTCCATCAACACATAGGGATCGATGCCGGCGGCTTCGCCTTTGGCCATTTCCTCCGTGCAGAACTGATCGCGGAACCAATGCAGGGAAAGACCGGCGGACTGGGTCACGCCCATCAGGTGCCAGCAACCGGGAACCGCACAGCAGAAGGTGTGCACACGGCCCTTGGGATCGATGGACAGCTGTGAAGTATGGGCAAACACCACACCGGAGGTACCAATGGTGGTAAACGCCTTGCCGTCGCGTACAACGCCGGTGCCAACAGCCGCAGCGGCATTATCACCGGCGCCGCCCACCACAATGGTGCCCGGGCACAGGCCGGTCTTGGCGGCCGCTTCTTCGGTAATGGTACCGGTCACTTCCGGAGACTCATACACCTTGGGCAGCAGTGCCTTGTCGATATCCAGCTTTTCCAGAACCTCGTCGCTCCAGCAGCGGTTGGGAACATCCAGCAGCTGCATACCGGAGGCATCGGAGACTTCGGTGGCAAATTCGCCGGTCAAGCACCAGCGAACGTAGTCTTTAGGAAGAAGGATGTGGGCGCACTTGGCGTAAATTTCGGGCTGGTGCTTCTTCACCCACATAATTTTAGAGGCCGTAAAGCCGGTGAGAGCCGGGTTGGCGGTGATCTCGATCATCCGCTGGGCGCCCACCTTTTCGGTGATCTCTTCACATTCGGCGGCCGTGCGCTGGTCGCACCAAATAATGGAGGGGCGCAGCACATTGCCCTCGGCATCCAACATCACCAGGCCATGCATCTGGCCGGAAATGCCAATGCCGCGGACCTTGGAAGCATCGATGCCCTCGGTCACTTTCTTCAAAGTAGTATAGGCTGCCTCGCGCCAGTCAGCGGGATCCTGCTCTGCCCAGCCGTTCTGGGGCTGGTCCATGGGGTACTCCACCAGGGCGCTGTTTACAATATTACCTTCGGTATCGAACAGCACGGTTTTTGTGCCGCTTGTACCCAGGTCAATACCAATCAAATATTCCATTCTGCAAACTCCTCCGTAACACAGTGGTTTGATTTTATAATAATGCATTGAGGCTGGAAAGTCAAAAGTTTTATGCCGATTTCTGCTGCTTTTATCCAAATACAAACCATTTTCGCCGCTCGCCGTTTTCCTGGAAAAGTCACTATTCCCCACCTTTCACCTCTTTTTTGTCAAAACAGCGCCTATTTTCCCCTTTTCGAAGGTAATTCATGCCGATCTGCAGGGAAAATGCTCCACTTCTTGCCACAAGCACGTAAAAAGCTCCCCCTGCCGTTTTGACAGGGGGAGCTGCTCATCCGGTTGCCCGGAATGATTCATTTAAATGGGATCAGCGGCCAAAAATGGAGCCAAACAACTTGCCAATGGAGTTGAACAGGTTGCCGAACCAGGAGCCGTTGGAAGGCTTGCTGGGAGCGGGTGTGGGCGTGGGGGTCGGAGTGGGAATTTCTTCCACAACGGCTACAGCAGCCACATTCACAATCTTGGTTTCGCCAGCGGAGACCTTCACCGCCTTGTACTGGATCTTACCCAGTTCGTAGCCTTCGGGCAGTTCCACAGCCTGCACAGCAGCACGGATTTCAGCCGCGCTGAAGGTGGCAGACTTGCCGGCACGAACAGTCTTGACCAGTTCGGTGGAAGCGATCACTTCGCCATCGCACACAATGTTCACGGGCAGCTTCACTTCCACATACGCAGGAGCGGGAGTGGGAGTGGCTTCCGGAGTGGGCACGGGCGTAGCTTCGGGAGTAGGAGTCGGGATCGGGGTTGCTTCGGGAATAGGCGTAGCTTCCGGGGTCGGGGTGGGCTGTTCGGCGTCGGTGTAACCCATGGCGCGCAGAGCAGTCTCAATGTCGGCCTCGGTCAGCGCATTAAAGGTAAAGCTCGGGTCATCGCAGATCTTCAGATCGGTGATGGAGAGGATGCCGGAGTCTTTACCATTGGTGATGGTAATATTCAGACCATTTGCAGCCTCGCCCTTATCTGCAATCTCATAGAACATGTCAGTGCTGGTAGTAATAGTCTCGTCTTTACCATTTACAGTAAAGGTTGCGGTACCCTGAGGAGCCTTCAAACCAAGCTGAACAACGCGATCAGTCGTCACCTTAAAGGTCAGGGTCTGACCAGGATACAGGAACAGTTCGTTCTTCGGGCCATTGTCCAGGAGGTCCTGAGCGGTGGAATTACCACCATAGTTAACCGTCGCATTGTCCAAAATGGCAGCAAATGCATCTTCTCCAAGCAGAGAATACACTTGGTCAACCATGGTCTTATAATCTTCGCTGGTGTTAGCAGTCACGTCCAGCGCATTCAGCACATAGTCGCGCAGTTCATAGAACTCGGGTCTGTCTTCCTTGTCACCATAATAAATGTTGCCTTCACCGACGGTCTGGTCATTAATGGTGTTGTACACACGGAAGCCGTCGAGCTGGAGCTTAACCTCTTCCTTGTTATCGGTATCATTATCTGTACCGGCAACATGGGTAACGGTTACGGTATAGGTATCGTGAGTCAAACTCTGAGTGGAGACAATGGGCAGGCTGTATGCAGAGCCGGTCTGTCCGGTGGTTGCATCGGTACCACCAGCACGCATCGCAGTGTCTACCTGGTAAATATTGGTCATCTGGCCAGCGGAGTTTCTTACTACAACAACGGCCACATCGGTGGTGGCATCGCAGTTGGCGTACAGGTCAAAACCGGTGCCGGTAAAGGTGAAGGTAGCGGTGCTGCCGGCGGCGACACTGGAAATATAGGTATTTTCCTGCATGGTACCATAAACAGCGTCATAACCGTAGTTATTGGGGTCTTCCCCAAGAACAGCAGTTTCCTGCATGTAGGTGGTTTGGCCACTCATCAAAGAGTTGCCACCCCACTGGAGACGATCGCGCTCAAAGAAAGTTTCTTCGTAATACACGGTGGTGGCGGGGTAAACGGCCACGGCGTAAGACGCTCTGGCATTATTGAAGGTCAGCAAAATGTGATCTACACCCTGCAGAACACCAGTAGGAGTATAGGTTACGCTCTTGCCATCGGCAGATATAGTAACTTCAGCCCATTTGTTTTCAGATTCTGCTTTGGTAATTGTACCATATGCAGTTACCAAATTTTTCACATCAATCTTAACCGGCAGACCAAAGTCAATAACGTAAGAGGGAACTTTAACAGTAACCTCTGCACTAGTCGTAGCCGTACCACCATAAGAGCCAGAGCCATATCCAGCTATATAGTCGTAGCGCAACGATGCAGTATTAACAATCTTGCCATGGGAAACATAATCTTCCCATGTATTTTCATTAAGCGTGAGGGAATACGTGGTGGTAAATTCTCTATCACTATTAGTATCAGATGTTGCTGTCGTATTCGTCCAATTAAGCTGCGAATAGAGCGTGTCTTCCACGTCGATGTTCTTATAAGAAATGGTAGTAGTATCACCAGCGGTCAATTGTGTACCATTCCAATAACGAACAACCGCATCTGTTTTCGGAATAATCACCTTAACCGTATAATTCAGCTTATCACCGATTTCAACAACCTCATCATTGCTATCGAGTGTTTTTTCAACATAAGGCAACTTTTGTGCCACAGCACAAATAGAAATCGGATCCGTGGAAGTACCAACGCCCGAATTATTACCAATACCCTTGGTTACTGTAGTAATACCGGTGCATCCCAACGCAATTGCTTCAGTATACAATTCCTTTAAATGGTCGATATCCATGTAGCCTTCCAGCAAAGCCCAACGCAGACCGTGATACTCGCCAGACTCGATTTTTCCGTCGTTGTCAGTATCAAGACTCTTCCAGACATTGCCACTGCCCTTGATTGCTTCATAGATAGTCTTTTCACCCATCAAATACAAAGAAGCTACTTCAGACAAAGAATAGGTATGGCCTTTGCTGGTATAGACCGCATCAGAAGAAACGCCATTCTTCAAAGGCCAAGCGGAACTTCCGGTGCCATCGGCATTACCATCGGACAAAACATAGTACTGATTTTCAGAATCTTCCACATACATGTGAGTCAAAGCATATCCTTCGTCAGGAGCGGCGAAGAAGATCAAGCTAAGATCATCATACCATGCACCATTTACAACCACATACGGTTTGTCATCCTGCAGCGGATCGATATAATCGATAGCCAAACCGGTACCGTTGACCTGAATCAACTGACCGCCGTTAATCGAATAATACAGTGTGCAGTTTTCAATTTGGTCGATATTATAGTAGCGGTTGACAACTTGTGCACCGCTTTCCGGATTCGTCACGGTAACGAGCCACTTACTGATAGAAACGACATTGCCATCGGCATCGTACACCGTACCGCTAACGGTAATGGGAGTATCGGTAATCTGTACACCCTTCAGCACAGCTTTGTCAGTGTAAGTCAAAGAGGTTGCGTTGTACACGCCGGCAACACCCACATAGGCGCTGTCATCGCTTGTCCATTTCACATACTGACCGTTTGCCAAAGTGACAGAAATTTCCGTTTCACTACCACGAGGAAGAGTAACCGGAATACCCTGCAGTTCAGTGACAGAAACATTATAGGGAACCGTAGCGCTGGGTGCACCATTCAAATTCAGCGTAGTGTTAACAACTGTATAGGACTTACCATCGGTGCTACTTACCACATTAGGCAGAGAAACAGACGTAGCGGTTTCTTTTACATCCAGCGTACCAGTAGCAACGGTCTTACCATTCTCATCCACATAGTTGATGGTGATTTTTACCATCGGCACAGGCTTTTTCAGGTTATTCTTTGCGGTTTCCAAAGCATTAACGGCAGCAATCAGCTCATTAAGCGCAGTATTGGCGTCGCTTTCAGTTTTGTAAGTAGCTTTCTTCACAGCAGCCAACTTAGCCTGTGCTGCAGTCAAAGCAGTCTCGTAAGCGTTCCAGGTCTCCGTGGTATAGCCGTCATCCTCAACAGTCAGCGCAGCAATACGGCTTTCCTGCAGGGCGGCGTTAACGGTATACGAACCTGTAGTAGTTGTGCTTGTCACTTTCTTAAAGAGATAAACCGTACTAACACTGTTCTCCTGTCTATTTCTGGCTCCAGTCCAGTTACTACTATTATTACTATAAGTGAGGTAGTAGTAATAATTATTACTATATCTGTAGATTCGGTAACCAGTTCCGTTTTTAGCAATTGTCAAATTGCTTCCGCTAGTATTCAACGAGAGACTACCATTATTGGGATAAAGATATCTGCCATTGTTGCTAATGGTACCACTGCTGGTGCCACTGAATTTCCACAGAATGTTGGACACATTCTCGTCAGAAATTGCTACACCATTGACCTGAGTAATCTTACCATTACTCACTGTAACAGTGGTTCCACCACTTGCGTTGTTATTATTGGTCAACGCATTTCGATCGCCATTGCTAGAACTATTGACGATGATATACTCACCATTTTGGGAGATAGAATCGGCAAGTTCCCAGGTGGTGACAGTTGTGGTGGTCGTACCATTGATAATCTTATCTTCACCGGTAATAGCATAACCCTCAATGGTTACATCGGAGAAGTGGGGCACGTTGCAGACGAAAAAGTTGCCATCTTTGGTTACAGTAAAGGCAGTACCATCCACGTCACCGACAAATTCGGTGCAGCCGTCAAAAGCAGTGTCGTAGGGCACCTTCACGGTAGCGGCACCGGTATAGGCACCGTTGTTCAGGGTAATGGTATAGGTCTTGGTCACCTTACCCTCGCTCTTCACAGCGCTGCCGGCGGTTACTTCCACCTTGGTCAGGCCGGGGGCGGTAATAACCACGCCGGTGTTTTCATCGGTCAAAGTCTTGTCGGAAAGATCGGGAGTCGGAGCGGAGGTGGCATCAAAAGTAACGCCATAGTTGCTCTTCAGTGCAGCCTCATCAAAGGTAGCAAAGGACATCTGATAATAACTATTAGAACCAGTACCCCAGTTGCTTTCATTATCTTCGTACAGAACAGCCACACCGCCGTCCTTCAATTCCGTAAGGCAGGAATACATGAAGTAGTTGGTACTACTGTGCTGGGAATCAAGAGCGATTCTGTCAGTATCCCAGGACATGGTGCCATCTTCATTGACAGTACCCATAAAAATCTTGCCGTTCAAACGGTAAGAAGCACCGCTCTGGTTGGAACCGCCATTGGGACCGGCGGGGCAGGAGACGAGAATGACCTGCTTGTCATCGATGGTCTTGCTGTAAGTAATGGCAGAGATCTGGCAGTTGGAGTTGGTGGAAATGCTGGTTTTCACAACAGAACCCCAACTATTGTTTTTGTAATCCACATAGCACAGTTTGGAACTGCCGTTGCGGAAGAAGAAGCGCAGCGTGCCATCCGTCAGTTCAACAACAGCAGATTCAGAAGCCCAGTTGTAGTTGAGCTCAGAGGTACGGTTCCAGGTAGCACCATTATCGATAGAATAGATAAAGCTCATACGCTGGGAGTTGCCACTGGGATCGTTATCACCATGGAAAGAGTATACTGGAAAAACGATCATGTCATTTTGGGTCACCAGACCACGACCAGGAGCCACCAGGCACACCTGCTCAGAAGAAGTCTTCAGGTTCAGCAGTTCGGGAGCAGACCAGTTTTCACCACCATTGGTGGACTTGGTGAGATACAGGAAACCGGTACGAACCACCTTAAAGGGAGAGTCAGAGAAGAACAGGTTGGTGTTATAAGTCGTGCCGTTGTATTCTCCGGTCACGTTGAAATAAGCATCAACCGTAAGGCCTTTCACTTCACCGGTGCCAGAATAGATCTTACCGTTATCCAAATAACAACTATAAGAACTATGGTTATCACCGCTCAGCAGCAGTTTGCCATTGTTGTTAAAGCCGACAGAAGTAGAAGGATTTGTATTACCAGAACCGTTCAGAGCAACACCATAGGGGTACAGGTCCACCAACATATAGATGGTGTCATCCTTGGTCACAGCCAGGGCGGGGTCAATAAAGGCAGTGGATTTACTGCCATTATATACATTGCCGTTATCGCCCAGATAGTTAGCAAAAGAACGTACCCAGTTCTGACCGCCATCCGTAGAGCGAGCAACAAGGGTATCCAGGCCGCCGCCATCAAAGGTGGTGTCCCAACGGGCATCCGCAGCGGCAACCATGGTACCATCGCTAAGGGTAACCAAAGCGGGAATACGGAAGCTATTGCTACCGTTCGTACCTTTTTCAAAAGGAACAGTCGTATTAGTTACAATAGGCGCAGCATCTTCCGTAGCGTCTGTGGCGAAAACTTCCAGCGGAACCATGCTGAAAACCATGCACAGCACCAACAGCAGCGAAAGAACTTTTTTGATGCGTTTCATTGTGTTTTCCTCCTAAAGAGTTTTTTGTGTATGTTAAAGCAAATCCTTGCAGATTTTACTGATTATATTCTCT
>JAFYOA010000404.1 GCA_017547865.1 Clostridia bacterium | reverse complement strand
GCCTTCCGCCGTCTGGTGGAGATCATTGAACGCGACGGCAACTGCTTCGATTGCGGTATTCTGGGCGCCCGCGTGCTGTTCCACGTGCTTTCTGCCGGCGGCCGCACCGACCTGGCTTATCATCTCATCACCAACACCGAGGCGCCTTCCTACGGCCGCATGATCGCCTGCGGCAGCGACACCCTGTGGGAGAAATTCGGCATGGAGCCCAGCTGTACCGGTTCGCTGAACCACCATTTCTTCGGCGATGTCAGCAGCTGGTTTGTGCAGAACCTGGCCGGCCTGCAGCAGAACCCCAACGACCGCGACCCGCTGGAAATCCGCGTGCTGCCCCGGTTTATCGATGCGCTGACCGAGGTGGAAGCCCACCGTACCCTGCCGACGGGCCAGCTGAAAGCCGCTTATACCCGCACCGGCGACAAGGTGACCTACACCCTGACCGTGCCGGAAGGGGCGTACGGTCAGTTCGTGCTGGAAAACGGCTGGTTCTTTGAAGACGGAACCGCCTCGAAGCCGCTGGCTTCCGGTACATACACACTGGTGCGCACCCTGACCCCCGTTTACGGTGAATGTCTGCGCGCTTGAGCCGCAAAAGCGAATTGAAATGAATAAAAGAAGGGCAGAGAAAAATTCTCTGTCCTTTTTTGTGTGGAAAAGCGATACCGGGTATTGACAGCTATGCTATAATAAACGTAGCTGCAAAGCGGCAGCGGAATGGAGTTTTGTATTGTGGGAACAACAATAAAAAAAGCAGCGCCGTATACGCTGTTTTCGAATCAGGATCTGAAAAAGCTCATCGTGCCGCTCGTGATTGAGCAGGCGCTGGTGCTGATGGTTGGTATGGTGGATACCATGATGATCGCCTCTTTGGGCGAGGCCGCGATGTCCGGCGTATCTTTGGTGGATATGATCAACGGGCTGCTGATCAATGTGTTTGCGGCTTTGTCCACCGGCGGCGCGGTGGTGGTTTCTCAGTACATCGGCGCCAAAAAACAAAAAGAAGCCAATGCTTCTACCACACAGCTGATTTTTGTGGCGCTGGCGGTCTCGCTGGTGGTAATGGTTGTTTGCCTGTGGCAGCACTCCGCCATCATCCGGCTGTTTTTCGGCAGCATAGAAGACGACGTTATGGCCAGCTGCCAGTCGTATTTCTTTATTACATCTCTGTCGTTTCCGTTTTTGTCGGTGATCAGCGCCTGCGCGGCGGTGTTCCGTTCCATTGGGCGCTCCAAAGTGACTATGTATGCCTCTCTTCTCAGCAATGCACTGAACGTGGTGGGCAATGCGATTTTTATTTATGTCATTCCCTTTGGGGTGGCAGGTGCGGCAGGTGCCACGGTATTTTCCCGGTTTGCCGCCATGCTTATGCTGCTGGTGCTGCTTACCAACAAGCGCAATATGGTGTTCATCGATTTCAAACAGAAATTCCGCCTGCAGTGGGATGTGGTCAAGCGCATTCTGTATGTGGGTATTCCCAGCGGTATAGAGAACAGCCTCTTCTCTTTGGGGCGCGTGATGGTGGTTGGTTTTATTTCTACCTTTGGCACGGTGCAGATTGCTGCCAACGCAGTGGCCAATAACCTGGATGGCCTGGGCTGTGTGCCCGGCGGTGCATTGAACCTTGCGATGATCACCGTGGCCGGCCAGTGCATTGGCGCAGGAGACCTTGGGCAGACCAAGTATTACATCAAAAAGCTGATGAAGATCACCCATCTGCTGCATTTTGGCTGGAATATGTTCCTGTTCGTGCTGCTGCCGTTTATTTTGGGGTTCTACAATCTTTCGCCGGAAACCCATAGCCTCACATGGATCCTCATCGGCATCCACAACGGTATCGGTTCCTTCCTGTGGCCGGTGTCTTTCACCCTGCCCAACGCGCTGCGCGCCGGCAACGATGTGCGTTATACCATGGTGGTGGCGGTTTCTTCCATGTTTGCATTCCGCATTTTGTTCAGCTATGTGCTGGGTATTGTGCTGGGTCTGGGTGCCATTGGCGTGTGGATCGCCATGATCCTCGACTGGATCTGCCGGATCATCTGCTGGCTGCTGCGCTATAAGAGCGGCAAGTGGCTGAAATACAAGGCAGACTAATTGTAAATTTTTATCTTTCTTCTGTAATCTTACCCCCGGAACCGCTTGCAATTTTGCGGGTTCGGGGGTATCATATATACTGTATGTGCATTGATCTACACTGTTTATTTTCACAAAGCCCCTATAAAAAACGGGCTTTGCAGGAGGTTTTTATTTATGACAAAAATTCATGTTATTTCCGGCTTCCTCGGTGCCGGTAAAACCACGCTGATCAAAAAACTGATCGCAGAAGCTTTTAAGGGCCAGAAGGTCGTTCTTATCGAAAACGAGTTCGGTGAAATCGGCATCGACGGCGGTTTTTTGAAGGATGCCGGCATTGAGATCACCGAAATGAACTCCGGCTGCATCTGCTGCTCTCTGGTGGGCGATTTCAGCAAGGCCCTGGGCGAAGTGCTGGAGCAGTTCACCCCGGACCACATTCTCATCGAGCCCTCCGGTGTCGGTAAGCTTTCCGACGTTGTGGGCGCCATTGCCGGCATTGCCGAAGATCACGATGTGATCCTGGGCGGTTCCGTGACCGTGGCCGATGCCAACAAGTGCAAAATGTATATGAAGAACTTCGGCGAGTTCTATAACAACCAGGTGGAAAACGCCCGCACCATTATTTTGAGCCGTACCCAGAAGATGAGCCAGGAAAAGTTGGAAGCCTGCGTGGCACTGCTGCGTGAGCACAATGCCGATGCCAACATCATCACCACCCCCTGGGACGAACTGGGCGGCGATAAGATTCTGGCTGTGATTGAGCGCGAAGACGACATGGCCGCCGCCATGCTGAAGGCTGCCATGGAAGAACAGCATCATCATCACCATGAGCATGACGAGCATTGCGAATGCGGCTGCCACGATCATGATCACGAGCATCATCACCACCATGAGCATGACGAGCACTGCGAATGCGGCTGCCATGATCATGACCACGAGCATCATCACCATCATGAGCATGATGAGCATTGCGAATGCGGCTGCCATGATCATGACCACGAGCATCATCATCACGAGCATGATGAGCACTGCGAATGCGGCTGTCATGATCATGATCAT
>JAFYOA010000403.1 GCA_017547865.1 Clostridia bacterium | reverse complement strand
TATCCGTGTGACCGATAACGGCAGCGGTATTTCCAAAGATGACGTACCGGTGGCACTTCTTCGCCATGCAACCAGCAAAGTGGCCCAAAAGGATGACCTGGACCGCATTGCTACCCTTGGCTTCCGCGGTGAAGCGCTGGCTTCCATTTCCGCTGTGTCTCACATGAGCATCCTTACGCGTACCGCAGAGGACGAGGTGGGTACCAGCTGTATTTCTGAAGGTGGCGAAGTGATTTCCGTAGAAGATGCCGGCTGTCCGCTGGGAACCACCATTCTGGTGCGGGATATTTTCTTCAACACCCCGGCGAGAATGAAATTCCTGAAAAAAGATGCGGTGGAAGGGAATGCTGTGGCGGCCGTTCTGGATAGCACAGCCCTGTCCCATCCGGAAATCTCTTTCCGCCTGATCCGCGATGGCAAGCAGGTACTGCACACGCCCGGCGATAACAAACTTCGCTCTGCTATTTACAGCGTGTGCGGCCGCGAGTTTGCCGATGGGCTGATCCCGGTACAATATGAATATACCGGTATCAAAGTGTTTGGTTTTGTATCTAAACCAAGTGCTGCGCGCGCCAGCCGCAGCATGCAGCGTTTCTTTATCAACGGTCGTTTTATCAAAAGCCGTACCGCTATGGCTGCTTTGGAAGAGGCTTTCAAAGGCGCTGTAATGGTGGGGAAATTCCCTGCGTGCGTGCTGCACCTGCAGCTTTCTTTCGAAACGGTGGATGTCAATGTGCATCCCACAAAGCTGGAAGTCCGTTTTGCGGATGAGCGCCCGGTGTTCAATGCTGTTTTTCATGCGGTAAAGTCCGCGCTGATTTCCGGCGATACGCCAAAAGAGATCCAGCTGAAGCCCGCGCAGCCCAAGCCTTTCCAGGATAATTCGGTATACAGAAAAGATCCGGTTGTGGAGCAATTGCCCATCCGTGAAATCGAACAGGCAGAACGGCCTGCGCCGGTGAACCCGGTGTCTTCTGCTGTGCAGCGGCCGAATAGCGCCAAACCCGGTTCATGGTTGAAAACGATTATGGAAAGTGTCCCGGCAGAGCAGGAAGAGTCTCTGTTGTCGGACAGCACCGTGGTGCCGAAGGAGGAGAAACTTTTCAAAACAGAAGAAGATTTTCTCAGCAGTCTTTCTGTAGAAAAGATTTTGCCGGATTTCCCGACGGAAGAACCTGCACCTCTGACTGCGAAGGTACCGGAACCGACTCCGGTTGTTGTTCAGGCAGCAGAAAAGACAGACGCAATTGTTGATGATACCGAGCCGACCGTACCGCAGCCCGAAAAGAGCTTCCGCGTGATCGGCGAGGTTTTTAAGACGTATATTTTTGTTCAGTACGGCAGCGATGAACTTGTGGTGATCGATAAACATGCAGCCCATGAGCGCATGCTGTACAATAAACTGAAAGAGGAAAACGCCGAGGTGTTTTCTCAAACTTTGCTGGCGCCCGTAACGGTGACGCTGGAAAAGAACGAATACTCTGCCGTTTTGGAACGGCTGGATGTTCTTGCGAAAATGGGTTTTGAAACCGAAGATTTTGGCGACGGTACCGTTTTGGTACGTACAGCACCGCTTAATCTGAATGGTGCTGATATTGCTGGTACCATCGGCGAGATCGCCTCGTACATGGTGGAAAATCGCAATGATCTTTCCACCGAATACATGGATTGGATTTATCATAATGTGGCCTGCCGTGCCGCAATCAAGGGTGGGGACACCACCTCGGATTATGAATTGACTCGTTTTGTGCAAATGCTTTTGGAACATCCCGAAGTGCGGTATTGCCCGCACGGACGCCCCGCTTATGTTATTTTGAAAAAACGTGAGCTTGAAAAACAGTTCGGACGGATCGTATGATGAAACAGAATGAAAAAATACCGGTGTTGGCGGTGGTTGGTCCCACGGCTTCCGGTAAGACGGCGCTTGCCATTGCTTTGGCACAGGCGTTTGGCGGTGAGATCGTTTCCTGCGATTCTATGCAGGTATACCGCGGAATGGAAATAGGTACGGCGCAGCCCTCCGTCGAGGAACTGGCTGCTGTACCGCATCATTTGATCGGTTTTCTGGATCCGACTGAACCGTTCAGTGTTTCGGACTATGTGGATGCTGCTTCCGCTGTGATTGAAAACATCCGAAGCCGAAACAAGCTTCCTGTGCTGTGCGGCGGCACCGGCCTGTATGCCCGCAGTTTGCTGGAGGGTCTGGCCTTTGATGAGTTTGGACGTGATGATGCTCTTCGTGCCTCTTTAAAACAGCAGGCTGAGGAAATCGGTCTGGAGGGTCTGTATCGAAAGCTGCAGGAACTGGACCCGGAGGCTGCTGAAAAGATTCACCCCAACAACCAGCCGCGTTTATACAGAGCTTTGGAATATTGCCTGCTTTCCGGCAGAAAGTTTTCGGAATGGCAGAAAAAAGCTGCTGAAACGGAATCGGTTTATAATGTGTGCATGCTTGGTATCGGCTTTGAAAACCGAGGCATTCTTTACGACCGTATCAACCGCCGGGTTGGCGTGATGATGGAGATGGGACTGGAAGAAGAGGCAAGGGGATTTTTTGACCGTTACAGAACCACAGGTGTAACATCTGCACAGGCAATTGGCTACAAAGAATTATTTCCTTATTTTGAAGGACAGCGTACCCTGCAGGAAGCAATTGAAACGATCCAACAGGAGACCCGGCATTATGCCAAACGTCAGTTGGCTTGGTTTCGGCGTGAAAAGAACATTCATTGGATATACGGCGACTTGCCGCCTTCTCTTTTGGAACAGGCGGAGCCGATCGTACGCAATTGGCTTGGAGGAGATTCGATTTGAACAATCCCATTGTCCGCAGATTGGTCACGGCGCTGCTGGGAATATTGATCCTGGTGTATGTGATCTACCAGGTGCTGGTTTCCGGTTATGTTGCCGTGGAGACAGAGACGGCGGAACTTTCCTCGTTGACAGATATATATGAAACCCAGGCCTATGTTGTGCGAAAAGAAGAAGTAATCACCGGCCGAACCGCCGGTTATTTGGTGGATTACCCGATTGACGAGGGCGGTAAAGTAGCCAACGGCGGCGCCGTGGTGCAGCTGTATGCTGTCGGTTCTGCAGTTGGTATTCAGGATCAGATCAATCGCCTGGAAATGGAAATTTCTTTGCTGGAGCGTCTGGCTAAATCTGCGGAATCTTTTGTTGCCGATCCTGCCGTTCTTGGACGTTTGGCCGGTAATAAGCTGACTGATCTTCTGGCGGAAATTACAGGCGGCAAGCTGGATGAAGTTGCCATGTCTCGTTCCGAGGTCCTGTTTCATTTGAACCAGCTCGCTTTGGTAACCGATGATTCTTTTGATTATTCCGCTCGCCTGGTGTATCTACAGGCAGAAGTCGCCCGGCTGAAAGCATCTTTGGTTGGTGCAACCGGTGAAATCACTGCACCGGTATCCGGTTATTTTTCCAAGCATGTGGATGGATACGAACAGGCATTTTCTTACGATGATATCGAAGAACTTACATTGGAACAATTGCGCGCCGGGGTTCAGCCCGCAGCTGTTCCTGCCAATGCGGTGGGCAAGGTTGTAACACGCCACG
>JAFYOA010000402.1 GCA_017547865.1 Clostridia bacterium | reverse complement strand
GTGCCGGATCCGGATGTTTCCAACTACGATGCTTATCTGAATCCCAATTCTCTGGTGGTTCTCAGCGGCTGCAAGCTGGAAAAATCTTTGGCCGAGGCCAAGCCCGGCGACGGCTTCCAGTTTATGCGCCAGGGTTACTTCTGTGCCGATAGCAAAGACAGTACCCCGGACCATCTGGTGTTCAACCGTTCTGTTTCTTTGAAGGACAGCTTTAAGGCTTGATCATTTGCCATCCGCGCTGTCTGTAAGCGCGGATGGCTTTTTATAAGGAGGAAATCCCAATGAAAAGCGCTGTATTTTATGGCAAGCATGATATGCGTGTGGAAGACAGCACCAAACCGGTGGTCGGTCCCCACGATGTTCTGGTCAAAGTAAAAGCCTGCGGTATCTGTGGCACAGACGTACATATTTACGAAGGTGACGAAGGTGCTGCAAAAACCACGCCTCCCACCATCCTTGGTCACGAGTTCTCCGGTGAAATCGTGGAAGTGGGGGAAGAGGTGACCTCCTGCAAGGTGGGCGATCGCGTCTGCGTTGACCCCAACGATTACTGCGGCAATTGCAAATTCTGCCGTGATGGCATGGCCCATTACTGCGAAAATATGATTGGCTACGGCACCACGCAGAACGGCGGCTTTGCCGAATATTGCCGCGTGCCCGAAAAGCAGGTGTACATCCTGGGTGAAAACACCAGCTACCTGCAGGGCGCTATGGGCGAACCCGTTGCCTGCTGCCTGCACGGTATTGATATGTGCGAAATCACCTCCGGCAGCCACGTTGTTGTCATCGGCGGCGGTATGATCGGCCTGGTGATGATGCAGCTGGCCAAGCTGGCCGGTGCTTCCCGCATTGCTCTGCTGGAGCCTGTTGCCGGTAAGCGCGAAGTTGCCAAGCAGCTGGGTGCAGATGTTTGCATCGATCCTCTGACCGAAAACGTAGAAGAGGTGCTGCGTGCCAACGGTATGCCCAACATCAACTGCGTGATCGAGTGTGTTGGCCGCACTTCCACCATTGAGCAGGCCATCGATATTGCCGGCCCCAAGGCCGTGGTGATGATGTTCGGTCTTACCAAGCCCGAAGAGACCATCGCTCTCAAGCCATTCCAGGTGTTCAAGAAGGAAATCGTCCTCAAGGCTTCCTTCATCAATCCCTACACTCATCGTCGTGCTCTGGATCTTATCGATTCCGGTCGTCTGGATGTAACTTCCATGATCCACGAGGTCTGCGGCCTGGATAAGCTGGCCAATATTCTCAGCGATCCCGCTCTGCGCTCCATGGGTAAATACGTCATCGATCCTTCTCTGTAATCATCAAATTCCGTTCCGATTCTTCGGGACGGAATTTTTTTGAGAAAAAACAGGATTTTTCGCAATTTTTTATTGTAAAATGAAGGAAAATATAGTATTATATTAAACTGTGGTATTTTGTTGTTATTTTTACTGTGCGGCTGTTTTCGGCCGACAGATGCTATTTTTTGAAAGGCAGGAATCCGTATGTCTGGACATTCCAAGTGGAATAACATTAAGCGTAAAAAAGAAAAGACCGATGGCGCCAAGGCCAAGATCCTCACCAAGATCGGCCGTGAACTGGCAGTGGCTGTAAAAGAAGGCGGCGGCCCGGATCCGGCTTCCAACTCCAAGCTGAAGGCCTGTATTGCCAAGGCGAAGGCCAATAACGTGCCCAACGATAACATCGAGCGTATCATTAAGAAGGCTGCCGGTGAAGGTGGTTCCGATAAGTTTGAAAACATCGTTTACGAAGGTTACGGCCCCAACGGCATCGCTGTTATTGTGGATGCCCTGACCGATAACCGTAACCGTACCGCCGGTGATGTCCGTCACTTCTTCGATAAGTTCGGCGGCAACCTGGGCCAGACCGGCTGCGTTTCCTTCATGTTTGAGGAAAAAGGCGTGATTGTGATCGACGGTGAAGACGTGGATGAGGATGAACTGATGGAAACTGCCCTCGAAGCCGGCGCTTCCGATTTCAAGGCCGACGGCGATGTGTTTGAAGTGTATACCGAGCCCTCCGATTTCAGCGCCATTGTGGAAGAACTGGAAGCCAAGGGTTATACCTTCGAGTCTGCTGACGTGGAAATGGTGCCCAGCACCTACACCGAGCTCACCGACGAAGATGCCATCATTAAGATGCAGAAGCTGCTGGATGCTCTGGAAGACAACGACGACGTGCAGAATGTGTGGCACAACTGGGATATGCCCGAAGAGCCCGACGAAGACTAAAATATACAAAAATGAAGCCGGAGTGGGGAAACCTGCTCCGGTTTTTGGTGTTTTTTGCATGTTTTTTACCTAAAAAAGGAAGAAAACGCCCTGTAAAACGGCGTTGCTATTGCTTTTTTTATTCTTTGTGGTATAATAAATACTGATTAAGAATGTATGTTTGGCTTGGAGGAAACGAAATGGTAAAACGGTTGGTGGTACTGCTGGCTGTGGTGCTGTGCCTTGTCTCTGCGAGTGCGTGCGGCGCACCGGTTACTTTGGCGCAGGACGTTTCCATCATTGGAGAATGGGTTCGTGCGGATGATCCGGAGGCTGTGCTGCTTTTTGATGATTCAAGTATCTGTACCCAGGAGAACGGAGAACAGGCCAAATATAAATTCCGCGTGGATTTCAATATGCTGCAGATTTTCGGACAAACCCGAAACATAGGTTACCGTCAATTTGAAGTGATCTTGGAAAATGATATTTACATGCTGCGCGGAGTCAATACAGATCAGATTCTTGTGCGCGCGGAAAATCTTGCTGCCACCCAGGCCTATTTGCAGGGGGCGGCGGTTTCTGCAAACAGCTGATAAAACGGAGGAACGTTGAATGCCAAATTTGTGTATGAATTGTATGCAGCCGATGGAGGAACTGGGCGCAGGGATTGCTCCGGTTTGTCCTCACTGCGGCTGGGACAACTCCACCAAGCAGCCGGCGTATGCTCTTCCGTACAATACGCTGCTGCAGGGTCGCTACGCGGTCGGCCGTGTGCTTTCTGTAAATGGGGAAGGCTGCACCTATGTCGCGTTGGATCGCGAAAGCCGCTCTTTGGCGAAGATCCGCGAATTCTATCCTCAGTCCATTGCTGGACGAGGTGAGGATCGCGTTTCGGTTTGGGCACAACCCGAACACAATGCCTTGTACGCTGAGTATATGGCAGAGTTTCAGGACAGCGCCCGTCGCGTTGCCCGCCTGCGCGAACTGGCACCCATTGTCTCTGTGTATGATATTTTTGAAGAAAACCATACGGCGTATTGCGTGGAAGAATGGACAAACAGCATTTCTCTTCGCCAGTATATTGAACGCAGCGGCGGCAAAGTGGACTGGACCACCGCTCGTCAGCTGTTTATGCCTCTGCTCACCGCGCTCAGTTCTATGAGTTCTGCCGGTGTGCACCATCTGGCCGTTTCTCCGGAGACCATTCGTGTTCTGCCGGACGGCAAGATCCACCTGGGAGATTTCTGTTGTGAATCTGTGCGCCGCAAGGGAACTGCCCTGAAGCCGGATCTCCATTCCGGCTGTGCTGCACTGGAACAGT
>JAFYOA010000401.1 GCA_017547865.1 Clostridia bacterium | reverse complement strand
TCATTTTTACTTATTACTTCAAAAATGGGTTACCGTTTTTCCCATTCCTCTCTGGAAATAGCATACACGTACATATCAAAATACCGCTCGTCGGTGTATTCTTTCACACGCTTCATGCCGGCGGCCGCCGCTGTAGACCAGGAAGCCGTATTGCTTTGGGTCATATAGGAATACAGGCAGTCAAAATCCCGGTTGGTGAATGCCCAATCCCGCACGGCTTTTGCCGCTTCGCTGCCATAGCCTTTCCGCCAGTGGTTTTTATGCACATGGTAGCCAATCTCCGGCAGCTGCACGCCATCGATATTCTGCATGGTAATGCCGCAGTCACCGATAAATTCCCCGGTCTCTTTCAATTCCATCGCCCACAGGCCAAAGCCGTAGTCCTTGTAGTTCTGCAAATTCCAGTTGATCCACCGCTCCACACCGGCATCGTCATAAGGTTTGGGGTAATGCGCCATGGTCACCGGGTCAGAGAGGATCTCCTTCAGGGCAGAAAAATCTTCCGGTGTATATTCCCGCAGGCGCAGGCGTTTTGTTTCAATCATATCGTTCCTCCGTCAGTTGTTCCACCACATGCACTACGTCGTCGTAAATGGCAATTTCCGCCTCGTGGTCCATGGGCGTTGGGGTCTTATTAATAAGCACCAGGTGTTCCCCGGAAAAATAGCGCACATACGCCGCCGCAGGGTACACCACCAAAGACGTACCGATAATCACCATGGTATCGGCAGCATCGATTGCCCGCAAAGCGCCACGCACCACACGGTCATCCAGCGGCTCTTCGTACAGCACCACATCCGGCTTCAGCACCGTGCCATCGGCCGGGCAATGGGGCACCGTTCCCGGTCGGGCCAACAGCTCTTCCATAGTAAAGAACCGTCCGCACCGGGGGCAGTGGTTACGGTGCACGCTGCCGTGCAGTTCAAACACGTTTGTGCTGCCCGCCGCCTGGTGCAGCCCATCAATATTCTGGGTCACCACCGTCACCTCTTTGCCCTGCTCTTCCAGCCGGGCAAAAAAGCGGTGCGCCGCATTGGGCTTGGCCTGGGGGTACAGCATTTTGCTCTTATAAAATTCATAGAACATTTCCGGGTGCTTTTCAAAGAAAGAATGGGAGATCATATCCTCCGGCCGGTACTGTTCGTGTGTCCGCTCGCTGTAAATGCCCTGGGCAGAACGGAAATCCGGTATGCCGCTGGGAACACTGATCCCCGCGCCCGTAAAAACGCAAATACGGCGGTTGTTCTTTAATATTTCGCGCAGGCGCTGTATCTTCTCCATTGTTTTACCCCATGCCCGCAGCGGCCAGCATATCTTTCAAATGCTTTCCGGTGGGGCCAACGTATTCTGCGGTTTGCGTAAACGCCAAAAATTCATCTTTCGGTAGCCAGCGGGAATCCACTGTCTCCCCTTCCTGAAGAATCACTTCGCAAGGCGCGGGCAAAATCACCCCAAAGCCGTGGTGGTGTGAACGGTTCGTAATTCCCGAAAAAGCAGGCAGCAGATCATCTTCTTCCACGCAGATGCCCGTTTCCTCCCGCAGTTCCCGCACGGCGGCGGAACGGGGCGTGTCTCCCTTGGTGGCAGCGCCGCCGGTCACTTCCCACTGCAGCCCGTGGGGCTTGCGGGGATCCCGCTGGGTGATGAGCACCTTTCCGTCCGCGCTGACGGCGAACACCTGCACCACCAAATTATACACACCCTCCGGGATCGGCTCGCCACGGACGAGATCGAATCCCAATTTGTTGCCC
>JAFYOA010000400.1 GCA_017547865.1 Clostridia bacterium | reverse complement strand
TCTTCGGCGTTCACCCAGTGAATGGTGGCACCCTTCACCTTGCGGCCATCGGCAGGGTTACCGCCGCGGCTTTCGGGATCATAGGTAGCCAGGATCTCCACGACCTTGCCGTTTTCGTCTTTAACGCAGCCCGTGCAGGTGATAAGGTAGGTACCCTTCAGGCGGCACTCGGGGCCATTGGGATACAGACGCTTGTACTTCGGAATGGGAGTCTCCAGGAAATCATCAGCTTCCACATACAGGGTACGGGAGAAGGTGACGGTACGAGTACCGTCTTCCGGATGATTGGGATTATTTTCCACTTCGAAGGTCTCGCTCTGACCTTCGGGATAATTGGTAATGGTCAGCTTCACAGGGTCAAGAACAGCCATCACGCGGCGGGCGTGATCGTTCAGATCCTCACGCAGACAGTGCTCCAGGAAGGAGTATTCCACGGTGCTGGCCACCTTGGAAACGCCGTTGCGCTCAATGAAGTTGCGGATGGAAGCCGGGGTGTAGCCACGGCGGCGCAGACCGCACAGCGTGGGCATACGGGGATCATCCCAACCGCGGACGGTGCCCTCTTCCACCATCTTGCGCAGATAGCGCTTGCTCATCACGGTGTTGTTGATGCCGAGACGGGCGAACTCGATCTGACGGGGCTTGCTGGGCACGGAAACGTTATTGATGACCCAATCGTACAGAGGACGATGGTCTTCGTATTCCAGAGAGCACAGAGAATGAGTAATGCCTTCCAGAGCATCCTGAATGGGATGAGCAAAGTCATACATCGGGAAGATGCACCACTTGGTGCCCTGGCGGTGGTGATTGATATAGCGGATACGGTACAGAGCCGGGTCACGCATGTTGAAGTTACCGGAGGCCAGGTCGATCTTGGCGCGCAGGGTCATGCTGCCTTCCGGGAATTCACCGGCACGCATACGGCGGAACAGATCCAGGCTTTCTTCGATGGGACGATCACGATAGGGGCTGGTGGCCGGGGTGTTGGTATCACCGCGGCGTGCCTTCAGCTCTTCGGCGGTCAGTTCGCACACATAGGCCAAGCCCTTCTGAATCAGCTCTTCCGCATAAACGTAAGTCTGTTCAAAGTAATCGCTGCCGAAGAACATACGGTCATCCCAGGTAAAACCAAGCCACTTGATATCTTCCTGAATGGCTTCAACGTACTCGTTGTCTTCTTTGGCAGGGTTGGTATCATCAAAACGCAGGTTACACATACCACCAAACTTTTCAGCGGTGCCAAAGTCGATGCACAGCGCCTTGCAGTGGCCGATATGCAGATAGCCGTTGGGTTCCGGCGGGAAACGGGTGTGGACCTTCATGCCCTCACAGCGGCCGCCGGGGCCCATATCTTCTTTAATGAATTCTTCGATAAAATTGGATGTCTCGATGGATTCGAGATCGATCTTTTCCATTTTGCTCATTGGTGTGGTTCCTTTCCCTTACAGTTTGGCCAGACCGAGTTCCAGACGGCGCAGGGCTTCTTCTTTACCAAGGATGGCCAGGATTTCCATGGCACCGCCGGGAGTAACCAAAACACCGGCAGCGGCAATGCGCACCGGCCACAGCAATGTGCCGTTCTTCACGCCCAGGTTAACGGCCAGTTCCATCAGCCGGTCGTGCAGGGTGGTCACATTCCACTCTTCCATTCCCTTCAGCAGGGCAATGGCCTCTTCCAGCATGGTCTTGGAGTTTTCCAGATTGGTCTTGCTCTTCTTGTTCACAAAGAAATCTGCGGGATACTCGGGCAGTTCCTTAAAGAAGGAAAGCACCTCGGGAATCTGGTTCAGCTTGGTAACACGAGGCTGCAGAATGGTGGTGAGCAGCGCCCAATCCTTTTCCCCATCCGGGAACACTTCGCGATAATACGGCATGGCCAGTTCGGTGAACTCTTCGGGGGTCTTGCTGCGCAGATATTCGCCGTTGAGCCAGTTGAGCTTATCGTAATCGAACACAGCGGGAGACTTGCTGATGCCGCTGATATCAAATTCCTTTTCCAGCTCTTCCAGGGTGAACAGCTCGCGGTTATCCTTGGGGCACCAACCCAGCAGGGTGATGTAGTTGGTGATAACGGGAGCCAGGTAGCCTTCGTCCATCAGGCCGCTGAAGCTGGTGGAGCCATGGCGCTTGGAAAGCTTGGAAACAGAGCCGTCTTCGTTCTTGCCCATGATGAGAGGCAGGTGCACAAAGGTGGGCACGTCCCAGCCAAAAGCCTGGTACAGCAGCACGTACTTGGGCGTGGAGGTCAGGTATTCACAACCACGCACAACATGGGTGATGTGCATCAGGTGGTCATCGATGACATTGGCAAAGTTATAGGTGGGGTAACCGTCGGACTTGATGAGAATCTGGTCCTCCAGTTCCTTGTTATCAAAGGTAATGGTGCCATACACCACATCATTGTAGGTGGTGGTGCCTTCGAAAGGCATCTTCTGGCGGATAACGTAGGGCGTGCCGGCAGCCAGCAGACGCTCCACTTCCTCCTTGGAAAGATCGCGGCAGTGACGGTCGTAACCGCCGAAAGCATCGGCTTCGTGCAGGGCATCCAGGCGTTCCTTGGTGCAGAAGCAGTAGTAAGCTTCGCCCAGTTCTACCAGCTGCTTGGCGAAAGGCAGGTACATATCTTTACGCTCGCTCTGCACATAGGGGCCATAATCGCCGCCAATGTCCGGGCCTTCATCGTGCTTCAGGCCAACAAGCTTCAGGGTGTTGTAGATGACGTCCGTGGCGCCTTCCACATAACGTTCCTGGTCTGTATCTTCAATGCGCAGCACAAATTGGCCGCCCTGGGATTTGGCAACAAGATATTCATACAATGCAGTCCGCAGATTGCCGACATGCATAAAACCGGTGGGGCTCGGTGCAAACCGTGTTCTGATCAAAACGATCCATCCCTTCTGGCGTAAAACGCCTTAAAATATAGTTCCTCAATTTTGTTATTATATCAAATCATCTCCACAAATGGAAGAGCTGCAGGGGATTTTCTTTCAAAAAAAGCAGAAAAAACAGAGATCCTTTTTGAATCTCTGTTTAAAAGCTGCCATTTTATTTTACGCAGGGCTTTCCACCGCAGAGAATGGTGCCTTCCCCACTTCTCAGCGCAGCCACAAGCTCTTCGTTATTGGCAATGGGATGCAAAAACGCCATGCCGCCCAAACCAAGACGTTTGTCAGCGGCACTGTGAATATCACCGCCGGAAGTATACCGCTTGCCATGGGCAGCGGCATAATAAAGAGCGCGGAAATTGGCGTAATCACCGTTGCAGCCGTTGAAAACCTCCATTGCATCCACCCAATCCGGATCGATGTGCACACCGGGCGCGGCAATATAATCTGCCTCGCGGAAAGGATGTGCCAAAGACAGATACGCGCCATGGGCGTGCATCAGGGCACAGAATTCTTCGATGGGCATCGTCTCGATCTCCGGGTGTGCTTTCAGCACTTCCAGGTCGGGGTTATATACCAGAACCTCCTGCCCATTGCCAAAAGCGTGTTCCAGGCCAAAGAGAACGGTGAGCCCCAGCTTATCCCCTTCCGCTTTCGCTGCAAGGTAAGCATTGTAATATCCCTGCATACGTTCTTCCCAGGGAAGATTTTTCGGCACAGCAGTATGGCCATGGATAAAATGATCGGTAATCACAATGCCGCTGTAGCCGGATTTGGCATAGCCGCGGGCAATTTCTTCCGGCGTGCTTTGGCCGCAAAGACTGCCCGCATTTGTGTGGACAT
>JAFYOA010000399.1 GCA_017547865.1 Clostridia bacterium | reverse complement strand
GAAGTGGACAACGGACGCGATTATGTTCTTAACACCAACACATATAAATTCCATTACCCAAGCTGCAGCAGTGTAGATGATATGAAAGAATCTAACACTGCCTATTACCACGGGACTCGTGATGAAATCATTGACATGGGCTACAGTCCCTGCGGCAGATGCCACCCGTAAATAGAGAAAAGAGAGCGGAAATCCGCTCTCTTTTTTAATGCAGCATATACTTTTAAATAAAACGATTGAACCAGTACAGCAGTTCAGTGCACATTTCTGTGGTGTAGGCGTGGGCAATGCCCTCCATCATGTGCAGTTCAATGTAACTGCCGGAGCGGCGAACGGAACGCACGTATTCTTCAATGAAAACCGGATCCACGGTTTTATCGGTGGTGCCCTGCCAAATCTTAACCGGACACGGCACAAAGGTTACCCGCTCGCCATCGGCATTTACAAAACTGCGGGTGCGGTGCGGATTGAATCCAATGGTTGTCTCGTCGCTCCATTCATCTTTTCTGAAGTGATAAATATCCAAAATCAAGTCGTGCGTGGAGGGAAGCTTGGCACCGGGCGTCCGCTTGTCCCAAGTGCCGATGCAGTAATGATCCCCCACGGTCACGCCATCGATGTGCAGCCGGGGATAAAACATGCCCACCGCCAAAACCAGTGAGGGGAACATATTCACAAAATTCATTGCCGTATGGCCGCCCATGGAGGCACCGGCCACCAGCACTTTTTCCGAGAGATTATAGTGCTTCACCGCGTAGCGATAGGCTTTGTAAGCTGCAAAAATATGCTCCGGGCAGCCCAGGGTCGTCCCGTGGGGTTCCGAACCGCAGACGTCCAGCGCAGCGTAGCCGGCATCGATGCACTGCTGCACATATGCCACACCGCCCACGCTGTCATCTGCCGAAGAAACATAAGAACCCGCCCCATGGAAGGAGAGGATCAGCGGGGTCTCTTCCCCATCGGCCGAATAATTTTCCGGCAGGCACAGCACGCATTCGCACTCTGCCATGTCCTCGCGGTCTCGCACCGCCGTGGTGGTGGACGTATCCACATCCCGGAAATGATTGTATTTTACGGTAAAAAAGATGCACTCCCGCAGCTTGCCGCCATCCGGCCCGCCCATGCGCAGTACCTTTTTAATTTCCATTGCCGTCACCTGTCCTTTGCTTTTGTTTCTCACACTATAGCACAAACCCCCGCAATATACAAGCCAAATCGCGTACTCCTGTTCGACCCGAACAGAACCATCCCCCAACATGTTGACAATCTTCACGTTCGGATATACAATAATATGGAATATAGTTTATTTCCCCATCGCCTATCTGCAAGGAGTTATATTGCATGAAAATACTGGACAACATGGATCTCTGCTACGGCTGTGCCGCCTGCGCCAACATTTGCCCCACCCGAGCCATTGCCATGCAGCCTGCCGAAGACGGGTTCCTGTACCCCGTGATCGATGAAAATAAATGCGTAAACTGCGGCGCCTGCCAGCGAGTATGCCCCCAGCTGCACGCCGAATACCAAAACGACCGTGCTCCCGGCGTATTTGCCGCCATGGCAGACGACGACACCCGCGCACTGAGTGCCTCCGGCGGCGTGTTTTCTCTGCTGGCCGAGTACGCCCTGGCGCAGGATGGCTACGTTTGCGGCGCTGTTTTTGCCGATGACTTCAAGAGCGTGCACCACACCATGATCCACGCCAAGGAAGAACTGGCTCCGCTGCGCCGTTCCAAGTACATTCAAAGTGAAAACGGCACCATTCACCAACAGGTAAAAGAAAAACTGGATGCCGGCAGCTTTGTGTTGTTTGTGGGCACCCCCTGCCAGTGTGCTTCCATTCAAACATATTTGGGCAAGCCCTATGAAAATCTGCTCGTTGTGGATCTCATCTGCCACGGTACCCCCTCTGCTCTGGCGTGGAACAAGTTTCTGGAAGAAGCTGCCTCGAACAAAGAAATCAGCGATGTAAACTTCCGTTACAAAGGGCTCATTGGCTGGTCTTCCACCACCCACATTGAATTTAAAGACGGCACCGATTACACCCAGCGCTTTAAAGACTGCCGCTTTGAGCAGGCTTTTTCCGGCAACTTGATTTCCAGAAAATCCTGCGGCACCTGCCAGTTTGCCCGCGTGCCCCGGCAGGGTGATATCACCATCGGCGATTTTTGGGATGTGCACCGTATTGAACGCGCTTTGGATGACCGCAAGGGCACTTCTGCCGTACTGGTGAACACAGAAAAAGGCAAAAAAGCACTGGAAAACCTTTCCTTCCTCACCTGGAAAGAAGTGCCCTTCTACAATGCCTTTGTGCGGAACAACTCCAACGTGTACCGCTTTTCCAATACTCACCCGGGCCGGCAGCAGTTCTTCGATGCACTGAACACCGGCGCCGCGTTCTCCGATGCCCTGAGCACCGCAAGAAAAAGCAAATACGATATTATGCTGTTCAGCATTTGGTATGCGGCAAACTTCGGCTCCATGATGACCAACTTTGCCCTGTACAAAATGCTGACAGATATGGGCTACAACTGCGTATTCGCAGATATCCCCGACCACCTGTGGCCCACCAGCCGGGTGCACCGCGACCCCACCTTCATCACCCGCCGCTTTGGCTACAAGCATTTCAACATTACCGGCAAATACAAAAACCGCACCGATATGAAAAAGGTGAACGACCTGGCCGATACGTTCCTTGTCGGCTCCGACCAGTTGTGGAACTACAACCTGTGCAAATCGGCCGGCACCTACTTCTATCTGGATTTTGTAGACGATAATAAAAAGAAAATTGCCTACGGTACTTCTTTTGGCCACAGCCATTTCAGAGGCAACGAAACGGAGCGCCGCACCGCCGGGTTCTATTTGAATCGCTTTGATGCAGTCTCTGTGCGCGAAGACTACGCCGTTGACCTGTGTAAAGACAGCTTTGGTGTGGATGCCGTGCAGGTGCTGGACCCTGTCTTTATGTGCAGCAAGCAGCACTACCTGAGCTGCGTACAGGAATCCCGCCTGGTGAAAGACCCACCAAAAAACAAGTATCTGCTGGCGTACATTCTGGATCCCACCGAAGAAAAACAGCGTTACCTGGAAGAATCTGCCAAGCGCATGGGGGCCGATCTGCTGTGTATTCCCAACGCACAGGTGAAAGACGACCTGCGTGCCAAGTGGCGCCTGCCCATTCTGGAAAACATCGATATGGAAGACTGGCTGTACTATTTCAGCCATGCCGAAGCCGTTGTCACCGACTCCTTCCACGGCACCTGCTTCTCCGTTATTTTTGAAAAGCCTTTTGTGGCCATCGGCAACGAATTCCGCGGCCTGGAGCGGTTCCATTCTCTGCTCTCTTCTCTGCAGCTGACCGACCGTCTGGTATTCTCCACACAGGAAGCCGAAGAAAAAGACACGCTGTTCCTCGAAAGCATCGACTACGCCAAGGTGAACGAACGCCTGGCCGAACTGCGGGAATACAGCATGGCATGGCTGCGCAATGCGCTGTTTGCCCCGGCCAAGGCCCCGGTGTATTCCACCTATGACCTCCTTGACCGCCGCGCCGACCAGCTGAACGCCCAGATGGACAAGCGTTTTGCCGACCAGGCCAAGCTGCTGGAAACCGCCGGCAAAAATTTGGAAACCACGCTCGCTTCTCTCCGCAAAATGGAGACACAGCTGCATACCCTGCAGAAGAAAACAGAAGAACTGCAGGCACAGCAAACCAAGACCCAGGCCAAACTGACCGAAACGCTCACCAAGCTTTCCGAAGCCCAGGCCAGCGCCAAGAAAGCCCAGGGCAAAGCCAAAGAACTGCAGACCAAGCTCACCAAAATGGAGAATTCGCACTCCTGGAAGCTGACTAAGCCGCTGCGGGCTTTTGTGCACTTCTTCCGCAAGCTGTTCAAAAAATAAATTCACGCAAAAAAGGTGCGGTTTCGGGTAGTTTCCAATAAGACAGTATGAGAACATTACTGGCATAGGGTAGCTGCCGTACAGGAGTGCGACAAGAAAAATTGGCGATACTTGGTTTTCACAACCAGGTATCGCCTTTTTCTATCTTTAACAGGCTGTTTGAATCTTATTGGAGGTACATATGATGCAGGAACTGAACTATATCCGTTGCGGCGATTACTATATTCCCGATATTCGCTTATCAGAGGAAAACAGACCTATTGGTCGGTGGGGGCGTATGCATAGAGATTATATCAAGG
>JAFYOA010000398.1 GCA_017547865.1 Clostridia bacterium | reverse complement strand
GTGCCGAACAGCTTATCCCATACGATGTTGTACTTCATGGAGAACGTACCGGGGCGGTCAAAGGCCAGGCGGTAAGAACCGTCACCGTTGGCGGCACGCACAGCCCAATCGGCAGACATAGCGCGGGCTTTTTCCATGCAGTCGGCGTACTTTTCGGGCTGGCCAAGCATTTTATACAGAATACCCAGCGCAACAATGCCGGAAATAGCCTTGAGGGAAAGGTTGGTGTTGTGGGCCAAATGACCGGCAAAGTCATCGGTGCACAGCTGGTCGGCAGGGTCGGTGCCGAATTCCAGCAGGTACTGTGCCCAGGTCTCCAGCAGATCCATGCAGGTGGAAGCATAGGTAGCATCGCCGGAGGCAACGGCCGCGGCGGCAGCCATGATGATGAGATTGCCGCATTCCTCTACGGGCATCTGGTATTCAAAGCGGTTGCTGCCATATACCTGGCCGTTGAGCAGCGGGTACTGGCCCACATCGTGAGGAGCAAAGTTAAACTTCAGCACGTTGGTCCATTCATTGCTGCGGCTGTATTTGATCAGCGGGCGCAGCATGCCGTTCACCAGTTCCGGGTTATACAGCAGGAACATGGGAATGGAAGGATAGGCAACATCGGCAGTGGCGGCGCAGCCGTTGGAGTGGCATTCCTTGGAAATGTAGAGAATGTCGCCGTTCTTATCCACCGCCAGCTTGTGGGCGGCGCACACCTGGCGGTAGGCCAGGGAGATGATTTCGGCATAATGGGTGCCGCCGGCGGCTTCGGCATCGGCAAAAAGCTTTGCGGCAAAGGCATCCATGCGGGCAGAAAGTTCCGTGTACTCCGCATAAGCCAAAGCAATGGCTTCGGTAATGGTCTGGCCGTCCTTATTCCACCAGGACTTCAGCGGTTCGTGGAAATATTCGATGGACTCGATATCATCGTAAGCAAAGGTGAACAGCGCGCCAGTTTCATCCAGTGCTTTTTCTGCGGTCACAAAGGTCATGTACAGAGAATTGCCGTGCTGCAGACCCTCGAGGAAAGGAACAGGCAGCTTTTCCACACCGGTGGCGCCGCCCTGCACGGCCAGGTAGAAGTAACCCCAGTCGATGCGGATATCATCGCCGCTTTTATGCAGGGGCTTCTGCACCTTATTGCCCATCTTCACGGCGGCCACATCGCCAATGGCCAGCTGTTCGGTCTCCACCTCACCCACACCGCGGAAGTTGAGGCACAGTTCTTCGGAGGCCTTGATCTTCACGGAAACAGCGTGCTCTTTTCCATCGGCAGAAACGGCGTTGACCTGCAGGTAGTTCACCGGACGGGTCAGGTGCTCGTAGTCATCCAAAAACAGCGGAGCACTGAAGCGGGCGGTCAGCTGCACACCGGCAGCCTCAAACACGTAGGTGGTGGTCAGGGCAGTTACCGTCAGGTCTTTCTGTTCCATTTTCGGCATGCCATCGGCAATATTGCCCATAAAAACGTACTCGGCGCCATCGATGACAGCAATGCCCAGCAGGTGGTTAGGCTTACCGGTCCAGTGCACCGTTTCGGTTTCGTGCAGGTGATTCGCCGGGGACCAAACGGAAAAATAAGGGTCTACCGTGATCAGCGGTACGGCAGGCGGTCTCAGTTTCATATGTTTCATCCTTTCGCGCACTGCAAAGCAGCGCCAAAGTATTTCTTGCATAGAATTATAGCACAGGCACACCGGGTGTACAGAGAAGATTCTCGCATTTTGCTGTACTATTCTTGCATTTTCTTCCCCTATGCGGTAGAATGAAAAAAACGCATTGGGAAAGAGTTGTATTGTATTGGATAATCTGATTTTTAGCCTGAACGCCACCCTGCCGGTGTTTTTCACCATGGTGCTGGGCATGGTGTTCCGCCGGGTGAATTTGCTGGACGACCACACCGTAAGCAAGCTGAACAAATTTGTATTCAACGCCGCGCTGCCGGTGCTGCTGTTCCAGGATATTTCCGGCGCGAATTTTTACGAGGTATGGAACACCAAATTCGTACTGTTCTGCCTGGCGGCCACGGTGCTGAGCATCTGCATTGCGGTGGGCCTTTCTTACCTGATGAAAGACAAAACGAAGCAGGGCGAGTTCATTCAGTCCAGCTACCGCAGCAGCGCCGCCATTCTGGGCATTGCGTTTATTCAGAACATTTACGGTAATTCCGGCATGGCCCCGCTGATGATCATCGGCTCGGTGCCGCTGTATAACGCCATGGCGGTGGTGGTGCTCTCCTT
>JAFYOA010000397.1 GCA_017547865.1 Clostridia bacterium | reverse complement strand
TTTCCCCAAGGCCATGTTCGATTACGACGTGGATGTGGAGGATGAGGCGTTGGAAGAAGTCTGCCGCCTGGTGAAGCCCGAAAATCTCATTGTTTGGCTCTATATGGATAAGCCCAATTTTGCCTGGCTGGTGCAAAAAGCCAAAGCCACCCCCGAAAATGTTGCTCGGGTAAAACGCTGGGCACGGGTGGGCCTTGGCAATGTGAACAACGCCATCGACGTGAAAGAAGCTCTGGCCTTCGAGCCGGATGTTTTGGAAGTTTGACACAGCAACAAAAAAGCGCCGCTTCGTAAAGAGGCGGCGTTTCTTTATTTGGTTCAGCCGGCGCGGCGGGCGTTCTTTTTGCGAACAGCCTGCACCACCACGGCAATGATGGAAGCAATGAGCAGCGCCACCAACACCGTAATGGCCGGCAGTACGGTCAGAGGAATGCGGATCTGCGTGGCGGTCAGCAAAATCATTGTGTAGTACAGGAAGCACACCGGCACGCACACCAAAGGCTGCAGCCAGGCAGGCACTGCCCCCCGGGCAGAAGCCGCTGCCCACAGGGTATAGGCCACGGCCAGCAGCATGCCTTCAAAAATCATGGTGCGGGCAAAGCTAACGGTCAGCTCAAGGATGCTCTCGGGAATATAACCAACCATGGGTGCGGTTTTCGGGAGCACCAGCCCGGCAGCCGTTCCGCCAATCAGCAGAACCGGCACAAAGGGAACCGTCTGCAGCCAATAGGGCCACTTGCTGCTCACCATGCACAGCACGGTGAGAATGACCAGCAGGAGAATGGGAGAGACAGGAAGCTGCGCGGTGATGTTGTGGGCAAAGGAATAGGCGGTGAGATAATCGTCGCCAAATGTGCCGAACACCAGGTTGAGGGCAATGGTGGTAAAATTGGGCAGCAGCACGGCAAAGGGAGTGGCAATGGCCAGCGCGGCCACACCGCGGTCCATTTTGCGGGGCAGGTCGTTTTTCTTAAAAATATGGGCATACACAAAGCTGAGTACAGCCACCGTAAGGGAGATAAGCGCCACCGGCAAACCATAGATCACATACCGCATGGCGACGATCCCGTGACTGAACAGCTGCCCGGCACCGTTTTCCAGTACATCGGGCACAGAGGTATACAGCCCGAAGGTAAACTGGGGCAGAATAGGGTAGAGCACCGTCATCAGCAGCATGCCAAGGGCAGTGATGCAATGGAACACACCGCCCAGAATGGCTATGCGGCCCGGGCCGCGGCGGTTCATCAGCAGGGCTACGCCCGCAATGGCAGAGATCAACACCACCGGCAGCAGAAGTGCCTGGTCGATTATGTTGCAGACCGACTGCATAATGCTGAACGCTGCAATGGAAATCTCTCCGTATGCATACAGTTGATTGCGGGCCGCAATACTCATCAGGTTATAAATGGTGGGAATATAAATATACAGCAGCATAGGCAGCAGGTACAACACACCCAGCAAAATGCGGAACAGATTGCCCGCGGGCTTTTTTACAGCCGGTACGGGTGTGGGCTGCACAGGCTGCACGGCAATTATCCGTTGGCCGCACTGGGCGCAGAACAAGGAGCCTTCCGGCAGAGTGGCTCTGCAATGGGGACAGAACATACGGTCATCTTCTTTCTTTTATTTTTCGTAAGCTTTCTGCAGGGCGTAGAAAGGCAGCTTGCGGTCGCGTTCATAAGTGAGCATGCCTTTCAGGTTGTAGTCGTTCCAGCGGCCGTTTTTAGCCTTGGAGGGATCCAAATAAT
>JAFYOA010000396.1 GCA_017547865.1 Clostridia bacterium | reverse complement strand
TGTTGCGGTGAACCTTGCCATAGCGCTGGCAGAAAAAGGCCATTTTGTGCTGCTGATGGATTGCGATATGCGCAACCCGTCTGTAGAAAATGTGTTGGGTACAAAGCACCGCTTCGGTATTTCCGACTTTTTGGAGGGCCGCGCAGAGTTCACCCAAATCGGGTTCGTATCCACGGAATATTCTAATTTTGCGGTGATTCCTGCCGGCCGCGCCCAGCAGGATGCCTCTGAAAGAATGGGGACCGACCGCATGAAAGAACTGCTGGAACAGGCCCGTTCCATGGCTGATTATGTAATTTTGGACTGTGCCCCCAGTTCGTTTTTGACCGATGCCGCGGTGATGGCCCAGTACGCCGATGCGGCGCTGATGGTGGTGCGCTGCGACTATGCCAGCCGCGATCAGATCACCGGCGGTGTGGAATCCATGGCCGACAGTGGTGTGCAGCTGCTTGGCTGCGTGCTGAACGATCTTCCCAAGGGGACGGTATCCGGCGGCGGATATTACGGAACCTATGGGTATGGTTCTTACGGAAGCACGTATGGTGCCGCAAAAGACTGATAAAAAGCAAAAAAAATGCAGCCGGGAAGAAAACTCCCGGCTGTTTTTGTTTATTCTTTTGGTGAAGAACCCAGCGCATCCTGCAGAGAGACAGACTGCAGGCCGGTGTCTTCCATGCGGTAAATACGGGTGCACATGGAGAGAATGGCGGGACGATGGGTGGCCAAAATGCATACCCGGTTCCGGCAGGAGCGTGCCAGGTGGCGCACCACATTCTGTTCCGTTTCCGCATCCAGTGCAGAGGTGGCCTCGTCCAGCAGCAGGATGGGGGCATTTCGCAGCAGGGCACGGGCAATGGCGATCCGCTGTGCCTGTCCTTCCGAAAGGCCGGTGCCTTTTTCGCCCAGCGGAGTATGCAGCCCTTGGGGCAGGTTCCGCACAAAATCGGCAGCTTCGGCGGCTTTCAGTGCATCCCAAAGCTCATCTTCGGTGGCATTTGGAGAAATAATACGCAGGTTTTCTGCTATGGTGCCGGAAAAACAGCTGTTCCCCTGGGGAACATAAGAAAAGTACCGGCGAGTGGCGGCGCTGAGAGGCCGGCTTTCCTGATCGTTTTTCAAAAGCGCTTCGCCTTCTTTGGGCTGGATCAACCCAAGCAGCAGGCGGATCAGGGTGGTTTTGCCTTCACCGGAGGGCCCGATCAAAGCGATGATCTCGCCGGGCTGCGCCTGCAGAGAAGCATGGGTGACCACCGGGCCGCCCTGGCGGTAAGAAAAGCTTACATCCCGCAATTCCACGGCAAGGTTGTTTTCATTTGTGAGCGGGTCTGCATCGTTTTCTTCCTGGGGCAGGTCGATCACCGTAAGCAGACGGCCGGCGGCAGTTGTGGAAGAAATAAGCGTGGGCACCAGCCCAACCAGAGAGGAAAAGGAAGCCGAAAGTGTATTGGCCAGCTGCAAAAACAGCGTTAGTGTGCCAAAGGTGATGGCGTTCGTCCACAGGCGGTATGCGCCCCAGCCAAAGGTGGAGATCGATACGATCACGCCCATGACCGACATAAGGGAAGAGGTAAGCACAGAAAACTTATTGTAGTCCAACGCCACGGCGCGGTAATCTTCCTGCACACCTTTAAAGCGGTGGGAGAATAAGCTGCCCAGGCCCAGGGATTTGATGGTCTGCATATTCTGCAGAGAATCGCTGTGAAAGGACATGACCTCGCTGCTGGCGGCCCGCATTTTTTCGTTGTATGTGCGCATGCGTTTCACCAACAGGCGGGAAAATACCACCGAGACCGGCGCACCCAGCAGAGCGATGAGTGCCATGGCCGGATCGTGGTACAGAATGATGCCCAGCGAACCGAAAAACTGGCACAGAGCGGTGATGAGATTGGGGAAGAACCCTATGATGGTGCCGGCGGCAGTGGAGGCATCGCCGTTCAGGCGGTTGATGATGTCACCGGAGCGATAATCGGAAAAATCTTCCCACCGGGCCTGAAGCAGGCGGTCGTACACATAAGATTGGATCTCGTTGGTAACGCGCAGACTGACCCGGGCCCCAATGCGGCCGGAAACAGCCCGCAGACCAATGGAGCTGAGCTGCAGCACCACCATGCCCACCGCCGCTGCAATGGCAGAAGAGGCTTGGATGCCGGTTACACTTTCAATCAGCTGTTTGGATGCAATGCTGGCCCCCAGGCCCATGGCGGTGCCCACAATGCCCAAAACAATATAAAGCAGGATCACTTTCCAGAACCGCAGGGAATAGCCTAAAAGCCAGCGGGCTTCCCGCAGCATGCGCCCAAAAAGCGGCCCTTCGTTTTTTGATTTCGCTGTCATACAAATCTCCGCAAAGAAAATTAATTACTATTATTTTACAATAAAAGCCCGGGAGAAGCAAGGCGGCGGCTCTTGTATTTTTGTGGAATTTAAGGAAGCAACATTTTTGCAGCTGCTCGTTGGTTGACAGAAAGAAATATACCAATTATAATAAAATAGATTATTTATAGCTTTTTGTAAACAAAGAAACGGAGTGGAAAGAATGGAACAGAACCACCTGCTGCTGCCGGTT
>JAFYOA010000395.1 GCA_017547865.1 Clostridia bacterium | reverse complement strand
TGGGATTACGCCGGCCCATGGAATATGCACCCGCTGGTGGATCCGGCGGTGACCAAAGAGGAGATCCGCGCATTCTTGGCGGTGGATCTCAGCACTTCTTATGCCGTGATGCCCGTGGACGGCAAAAAGACCGGCCCGTGGTACCAGATCAACCAGGAGAAGATCATCGCGCTGATCTACCACTACCTTGCCAATACCGGCGATGCCGCGTTTCTGGATGAAATGGCGGGGGAGAAGAGCGTGATCGACTGGGTGCGCTTCCACGCTTATTTTGGGGATGATCTCTCCAAAGAGGCCGTTCTCATCGATTACGGCGAAAAGGGCGAAGACCACCTGGAACTGCGCCGGGGTATTCCTTACCACGGGGTGATGCCGGACCTGAATATGCGCCGCTATAAGACCTGCGAACGGGCAGCGGCGATTCTGGAACTGTACGGTGCGCCGGACGATGAAATGATGAAACGGGCCGCTGCCGCAGCTGCGCTCACCAAAAAGGAACTGTGGGACCGGGATGCCCGCTGGTTCCGTTTCCGTATTGATGGAAAAGACGACCTGCGCTATACCGTGCAGATGTTCAAATTCCTGGATTCCGCCGCTTGCGACGAAGAGATCCGCAGCGGGCTGCTCTCGCATCTCAACGAGCGGGAATTCCTTTCGGACTTTGGCCTGCACAGTATGAGCAAGCTGGACGATGCCTACGACCAGGTGGACATTGATAACGGCGGCGGGGGCATCTGCTCTCTGTTTGTGCCGGTGATTTTGGAACAGCTGTACCGTATCGGCGCCTGCGAAACGGCCAACGATATTTTCCGCCGTGTACTGTGGTGGGGCAGCCGGCTGCCGTATTGGGGCGATTCTCTGGTGGCCAATGCCATTGCCTACCGGAAGGACACACCTCTGCAGGCCACCATCGGTTCTTCCGCCGGTGCACAGATGATGATCTTTGGTATTTTTGGTATAAAGGCCGCTTTTGACGGCGCCGTGACCGTGAACCCGGTGAAGTGCCCGCCCGCTAAAAATATGTGCCTTACCGAAATGAAGCTGCGCGGAAAGACCTTCAGTGTACAGCTGAATGAAGACAGCTACACGGTTTTATGCGGTGAGCAGGTGTTTGAAAAGCCGTTTGGTGAAGCAACTGTGCTGAAGTGAAAATTATAGGGGTACCATAAAGGGTTGTTTAATTTGCATACTGCTATTTCCTTTGTTCGTGCTTGCTGAGTTGATTAAGAAAAAATAAATCGTACAAATGATTTGGACGGTGTGTGATTGTGCGGGAAGAGGCCCAAACAGTGATGCACCGTCTTTTCTGTTATTGTCACCCCGCCCAAACTGTGATAGAATGAATACATTCCATAGAGATACGGAGAGGAACTATGAAATACATAGAAAAACATCCCATGATCATGATCGTGGTGGGGGTCATCGGCATTTCGCTGTCCTCTATCTTCGTAAAATATTCCCAGGCGCCTTCGGCGGTTACCGCTGCCTACCGCTTGCTGTGGACCGTGCTGCTGATGACACCGGTGGTGCTGGGAAAACCGGAGGTGCGCAGGGAATTCCGGCAGGTACCGCTTCGGCTGGTGCTGCTCAGCTGCTGCAGCGGTTTGTTTTTGGCGGTGCATTTCGCCTTGTGGTTTGAATCGCTGCTGCATACCACGGTGGCGGCTTCCACTACCATTGTTTGCACAGAAGTCATCTGGGTGGCGCTGGGTTTCTGCCTGCTGCTGAAAGGAAAGCTTTCCTGGCGGGCGGTGGCTGCCATTGCCATTACGTTGGCGGGCAGTATCCTTATTGCGTATTCCGATTCCTCCAGCGGCCTGCAGCTGTACGGCGATATACTGGCTCTTCTGGCAGCTATTGCGGTGGCAGCTTACACGCTCATCGGCCGGGTGGTGCGCAGCCGTGTTTCCACCACGGTGTATACCTACCTGGTGTACGCGGCCTGTGCGGCGGCCCTGGTGGCTACCTGCCTGGCGCAGGGGCAAAGCCTGTGGGGGTATGGCTTCAGCGCGGTGGTGGTCGGCTTGCTGCTGGCGTTGTTTTCCACCATTCTGGGCCACAGTATTTTCAGCTGGTGCCTCAAGTATTTTTCCCCGGCCTTTGTGTCGGCTTCCAAACTCTGCGAACCTGTCGTGGCGGCCATTCTTGCAGCCTTTCTTTTCACAGAGATCCCCACACCGCTGCAGCTGTGCGGCGGCGGGCTCATCCTGGCCGGTGTGCTTTATTATTCCCGGCTGGAAAGCAAACAGAAAACTGTATAAATGAAAACAGCAGGATGCTTTGCGGCATCCTGCTGTTTTTGTGCGATGAAATTTTGATTCGATGAAAAGGCGAGGAGGGAAGACTTTCTTTTTTCAGCTGTTAAAGTGTGAAGGAGCCCATTTCTTTGTCCTCGATGGCAAAGGCGAACAGTGCACTTTTGTCCACCGCAACGAAGTACCCGGTGCGTTCATATTCGTCTGCACAGTGCTTTTCGATCCATTTCAGCGTTTCTTTCAGCTGAAGCATGACCGCAAATTCGTGCTTGCAGTTGTAGCTACAGTAGCAGGAGCAGGTCAACTGGCTAATCTCGCCTTTGTGGTATTCGAATTCCACTTCGTAGGCTTCGCTGCCTTCAACAATCGCATAACCTTTTCTGCCGTCCATGCAAATGTACCGGACTCTGTTTTCTGTGTAGTATTCATGCCCGCGCTCGGCGATAAGGGCACTTACGTTCATGCCGCTGAGATCATGCAGATGGAAGGCGGTGTCGTCGAAGCCGCTGGCGAACTCTTCCTCTTCTTTTTCCGGCGCCTTAAACCAGCTGGCCGCTTTACCTGCCGGTAGGGCTGTTCTGTCGAATGTTATAAAATGGCTGCCAGCCATAAAGAACTGGCCACTGACCGTGGTATCCACCACCGCAATAACCCGCTTGTAATCGGAGATCCTGATCTTGAAGTTGTAGTTGACATCTGTGACACGGCCGCGCAGGCCTTCCAATTTGCCGTCTACATAGACGATATCTCCGCGATGCAGATCAAACTGATCGTTATAGTAAGCCAGTGTCATATTGCGTCCCGCAAACTTAACCTGAACCACAGACTTGCGCGGCGCGGGAGGTATTTGTTGTGTGGCAAATGCAGCCCCTGTGTTTTTTCTTTTTGCAATACCTGTTGCTGCGAATCCAATCTTGAATGCCATCTG
>JAFYOA010000394.1 GCA_017547865.1 Clostridia bacterium | reverse complement strand
GCCCATTTTGCGGTAAAATTCCCGGGCGGTTACAGAAGCCGGGACCTCCACCCTGTTGGCACGCAGAAAATATTCATCCTGCTCCAACGTTTCGATGATGGCACGACCCACGCCCTGCCCATGATACGCCGGCAGCACGAAAATGGTGAACAGGCTGCTTTCGGTTTCACTGCCCCAATACGGACCAATGGCACCGTGGCCGATGACTTTGCCGCCATCGCACACCACATAGGCATGGGTCCATTGGGAACGGCTCAGCAGCCATTCTTTGTTCAGTATGCGGACTTCTTCCTCGATAAATTCTTCGGAGTAGTCCTTGCTGTTGACTTCCCGCATATTTCGGGCGATCATAGCCACCACGGCTTCGGCATCTTCCGGGCAAAACCGGCGAATGGTGTAGGTGTTGTTCATTTTTTACCCCACCAGCGTAACAAGCCAGGTAAGCAGCGCCATAAAGCCGATGAACGCCAACGTGCTGACGCAGGCGGTGACAATCCCCCGCACGTTCACCCCGTCTTCCGGGGCATCGGTCTCTTCTTCCTCCTCCGGCTGCTCATACTGCATCACCAGCTGCCGGGCGGCATCCAAAGAGCCGTACACCACATAGATGGCTTTATCGGTGGGCATTACTTCCATATCGTACAGCGAAATGACCCGCCCTTTGCTGTAGGGCAGCGATTCGTACCGAATGCCGTTTTCCTGGAACAAAGAGCCCAGTTCATTGGCGGCAAACTCATTGGCCCGCTGCAGGTAAACGAAGTCACCCTCTTTGGCGGGGCGCAGTTTGCGGCTTTTGCAGGCCACACAGATCTGCACGCCATCCGGCGAAACGGAGCGGCACTTGGTGCAATACAACATGGAAATTTCCTTTCTTATGCTTTCGCTTCTTCTTTCACTTCCTCTTTTTCGGAAGAAGAGGTGTTTTTAAACTCACGAATCCACTTGAAGCGGTTGACCTTGACAATGGCCACAAAGCACTTCAGGATCTGGTCGGACTTGAGGCAGGCAAACACCACCACAGGAGCCAGGTTAAGCTTAAAGGCAGCCAGCCAGGAGATGGGCAGCACGATGAGCCACTGGAAGATGGTGTCGTTCTTCAAAACAAATTTTGTATCGCCGCCGCCGCGCACAATGCCGGTCAGGCAGGGCATCTGGTAGCTGGTGCCCACAATGGTCACGCACTGCACGGTGATGAACAGCAGGGTGAGTTCCTTGGCGGCCTCCGAAAGTGCGAAGAAACCAACGATGAAATCCCGCACAATATACAGGAGCAAGCCGGAGATCACACCCACGATCAGGAAGACCATCTGCATGGTAATGGCGTAGGAACGGACTTTTTCTTTATGGCCGGCACCGATGGTTTTGCCGATGAGAACAGCAGAAGCACTGGCGCTGCCCTGGGCAAACACGATGACCACCTGGTAAATGGTGTTGGAAACGGAAGAAGCCACCAGCGCAAGGCTGTCCACGTGGCCGAGAATGGAAGTCTGCATGCCCATGGCCACTGCCCAAATGGCGTTGGAGCAAATAAGCGGGAAGCCGATGGAGAACCAGCTCTTTACCTGCACCCAATCCAGCTTCACAGCATCTTTAAAGCGCAGCTTGATCTTCTTATCCACGAAGAACACGTAGACAAAGGCGATAGAGGTCTCCATAATACGGGCCGCAAGAGTGGCAATGGCAGCACCCTGAATGCCCAGAGCCGGAGCACCGAAGTGACCGCCGATGAGGGCATAGTTGAGGCCGATGTTCACAAACAGCGTGGAAACGGTGATGCTGAAACCGAGGAAAACAGTCTCTACACTGCGCATCATGGCCAGCAGCACACTGGAAACACCGAAGCAGATGTAAGAGAAGGAAACGATCTGCAGATACTTAACACCCTCTGCGATCACCACCGGGTCTTCGGAGAAGAGACCCAGCGTCCATTCCGGGAAGAAGAAGGACACCGCCCACACCAAAAGCGGAATGCCGATGGCAATGCGGGCACCAATGGCCAGAAGCGAATGGATGGGAGCGAACTTTTTGGCGCCCCAACTGCGGGAGGCCAGAACGCTGATGCCTTCGGCCGCACCGGCCACCAGCATCTGCAGCAGGAACTGCACCTGGTTCGAAATATTGACACCGGCCAGCGCCATTTCGGAGTGCTGACCAAGCATGACGGTATCGGCCAGGTTAACGCTGTAAGCCACAACGTTCTGCATGGCGATGACGAACATCATGCGGAAGAATGATTTGTAGAAAGCTTTCTCTCTTACAAACAACATGATCGTTTCCTCTTTTCTTTTTTCATTACAACTCTCCGCCCAAAGCGGTATATATATTCATTATAGCAAATCCGCCCGCAAAGTAAAGAAAAAAATAGAAAAAGCTCTCCGCAACCCGGTGCGAAAAGCTTTTCTTAATATACACATCAAATCCCAAGGGCTTTTTTGGCCAGGGCATCGGCCAGGTCGTTGTAGGTATCGCCGGAGTGACCTTTCACCTTAACAAAGGTGATGTGCAGTTTCTGCATGGCGGCGCGGCAGAAGGCGGCATAAGCCTGGGTACCGGGCTTATTGGCCTTCCAGTCGCCGTTGCACCATTTGGCAATGCCCTCGTAGTCGTGGTGAATTTCCACCGCGGGGATGTTCTGCTCGATGCACCAGCGGATAACCGTTTCACTGCCCTTGATTTCCCCCGCCACATTGCGCATATCGCACAGGTCAGGGTCGCGGAATTTCTCGCTGAAGTGCAGTTCTTCCCCCTGCCAGAACACAACGGCACCGCAGGCAAATTCCCGGGTATCGTGCAGGTAGCTGCCGTCCACATAGGCCACAGCCGTTTCGGCGGGCGCTGCGGCGGGGGGTTGCTGCGCGGGCTGGCCGCCGTTCAGAAAGGCCTGGGCTTCCTCCAGCGTGGCAAACCCTTTATAGGCGGCGCCGGGGTAGCCGGTCACCAGTCGCTTGCACTCGTCCCAGGTAGAAAAAATACCGGTCTGCCGGCCGCTGCGTACAGCGTAATATTTTTTAGGCATGATGGAACTCCTTTATTTTATGGTTCTTGTTAAACGCAAACGTTTCGCCGGCCTTTTCAAAGGCCGCGGGTTGTCAGGGCAGCGCCCTGACTCGCGTTCCGCAGAACGCGAAAAGCCTTTTACTCCAAAAGGGCAGGAAGGGTGAATCAAAAACAGTCCGGCGGACTGTTTTGAGAGGGGAACCCACACGCAGGAGGGGTTCCCCTAAGAATTCTATTTTACCACAAACCCTGCGCTCATTGCAACAGCGGCTGCAGCTGTTCCCCGCGAAATGCCGCCTGCACCGTCGGCAGCAACAGATCGAAATCCGCTACCAGCGAAGTGGGCTTGCCCATGGGATCGTCCTGAGAAAATGGTACGAAGTACATGTGCTTCGTATTCAGCAGCCGGCCAATGTTCTGGGCACTGCCGGCCAGGGCGTCGTTGGTGGCGGCGCAAAGCACCACCGGTGTACCCACCCGCAGAACGGATTTCACCGCCATGGTCACCGGGGTATCGGTGATGGCGTGGGCCAGTTTGGCCATGGTGTTGCCGGTGCAGGGCACCACCGCCAGCAGGTCCACCATGCGCTTGGGACCCAGGGGTTCCGCATCCGCAATGGTGTGAATCACCCGGTGGCCGGTCAGGCTTTCCAGCCGGGCCGCATGCTCTTCCGCCCGGCCAAAGCGGGTATCCGTTTCGTAGGCATTCTGCGACATAACGGGCAGCACATCGTAGTGTTCCAGCAGCATTTCCAGCTGCCGAAAAGCTTTTCCAAATGTACAGAACGACCCGCACATGGCAAATCCGATCGTTGGTTTGTTCATGGGTGCTCCTTCCTTTCTGCATGTATGCACCGCTGCAGCACAGCGGCAATGGCACGCCCGGCGGCACGGGGCGCGTACTTGCCCGGCAGAGAAGCCGCTGCGATCACCTCTGCCCCGGCGGTGTTTCCCTCCGGCAGCAGCCCGGGACGGCTGGCCAGTTCAATGTACAGTTTGGTCTCTGCCGGCAGCGGCACCGCCCCGGTAAACACCGGCTGTGGTACGGTGTTGAACACCACCTCACAGGCCGGCAGCTGCGGCGTGAAGGGTGTGGTCTCCGCCCCAAGGGCACGGGCCAGCACCCGGTCTTCCGGTTTGCGGGCCGCCACCGTTACCCTTGCCCCCAACCCCCGCAGCATGGCTGCCAGCGCCTTGCCGATGCGCCCGAACCCCGCCACCAGGCAGCGGGCATCGTACAGGGTGCCGGGCAAAGCTTTCATCGCTTCAAACAGTGCGGCCTCCGCGGTAATGCGGGCGTTTTCTGCCAGCAATTCTTCATCTTTGTAATAATCGATGACCGGAAGTTTTTTCCAGGCGGCGGTCTCCGGCAGGTTTTGAACCATGCCGCAGAACACCAACCGTCCCTGCAGCAATTCCGCCAGCCGGTCGCTCAGTTCCACCGGCTGCCGTGCCAGCGGTGCCAGCAGGTGTTCCCTGTCCCGGCTGACCGGCATGGGCAGCAGCACCACCCGGGCCCGGGCCACCGCTTCTTCTGCCGAAACACAATCTCTGCGCACCGCCGGTTCATTTTCAAATCCAAAAAGATGCACCGTGCTGCCGGTTTCTTCCAGCATTCCGGCACAATACAGCATGCGGGCATCGCCGCCCAGCAAGGCAATATCGGTACAAATTTCCACCGAATCACAGCCTTTCCAAGTTTAGCTTTTGCTTTATAGTATGGAACCCCGTTATTTTTTGTGAAAAATTTCTTTTTGGCAGATTTTATTTACTTTTTGTACTTTATTTTACAGCCAAAACACAATATAATAAATATAGTCGGTTTTTATGCCCGGCTGAAACTTAGATTACAACGAGGTTTATTATATGAGCAACATTCTGGACACTGTCCGCAAGATTCATTTCGTGGGCATCGGCGGCTCGGGCATGTGCCCCATCGCCGAGATCCTGTACACCAACGGCTACCACATCACGGGCTCCGACCGCAGCGAGGGCGAAACCCTGAACCGCATTAAGAATATGGGCATCCCGGTGATGCTGGGCCACAGCGAAGACAACGTGGACGGCGCCGACCTGGTGGTGTACACCGCCGCCGTAAAGCAGGACAACCCGGAGCTGGTGGGCGCCCGCAAGAAAGGCATCCCCGCCATCGAGCGCTCTGTAATGCTGGGCGAGCTGGCCCGCAAGTACGAAAACGCCGTGGGCATTTCCGGCACGCACGGCAAAACCACCACCACCGGCATGCTGACCCAGGTGCTGATGACCGCAGAGATGGATCCCAGCGCCGTCATCGGCGGCAAGCTGAATCTCATTGGCGGCAACGGCCGTGCCGGCAAAAGCGAGACCATCGTGTGCGAAGCCTGCGAATACGTGGATACCTTCCTGCAGATGACTCCCGCCATGTCGGTGATTCTGAACGTGGACGCCGATCACCTGGACTACTTCGGCACCCTGGAAAACATCATCAAATCCTTTAATAAATTTGCACAGCAGACCAGCCGCACCGTGGTGATCAACGGCGACGACGAAAACAGCCGCAAGGCCGTGGAAGGCATCGATCCCGCCAAGGTGGTCACCTTCGGCCTGGCCGATACCAACGATTACTATGCCGTGGGCCTGGCCACCGCCCAGCGTGCCTGCTACGGCTTTGCCCTGTACCACAAGGGCGAAAAGCTATGCGACATCACCCTGTCCGTTCCCGGCACCCACAATGTAATGAACGCCCTGGCCGCCGCTGCCGCTGCCCACCAGCTGGGCGCTGCCCCCGCCGCCATTGCCGCCGGTCTCCATGATTTCGTCGGTGTGCACCGCCGTTTTGAAATCCGCGGGCAGTTTGACGGCGTGACCGTGGCCGACGACTTTGCCCACCACCCGGCAGAGCTTTCCTCTACTCTGCGCACCGCCATGAAGATGGGCTACAACAAGGTGTGGGCGATTTTCCAGCCCCACACCTATTCCCGCACCCATCTGCTGTTCAACGATTTTGTGGAAGCACTCTCCATTCCGGATCAGCTGATCCTGACGGAGATTTTGGCTGTTCGCGAAGAGAACACCTACAACATTTACGCCGATGACCTGGCCGCGAAGATCCCCGGCACGGTACGGCTGAACACCTTTGATGAGATCTCCGATTATGCCATGGCCAATGCGCAGCCCGGCGATCTGATCCTCACTCTGGGCGGCGGCGACATTTACAAGTGCGCTGACCTGCTGGTGGAAAAGTACAGCAAACAATAAACTCAAGCGGCGCGCCCCCGGGTGCGCCGTTTTTCACAGGAGAAAGCATGAACACAAACGAACATTACATCGACATTAACGCCCGTACCGTGGATAGCTGGGTGGAAAGCGGCTGGGAATGGGGCAAACCCGTGGACGAAGCCACCTGCCTCCGGGCAAGAAACGGTGAATGGGATGTACTCCTCACCCCGAACAAGCCGGTGCCGCACGCATGGTTTGGCGAACTGAAAGGCAAAACGCTGCTGGGTCTTGCCTGCGGTGGCGGACAGCAGATGCCTGTCTTTTCCCTTCTTGGAGCCAACTGCACCGTGCTGGACTACTCCCAAAAGCAGCTTGAAAACGAGCGTCTTGTAGCCGGACGCGAAGGCTACGATATCGAGATACTGCGCGCAGACATGACCCAGTCTCTCCCCTTTGCCGACGATACATTTGATATCGTCTTCCAGCCTGTTTCCAATTGTTATGTGGAAAATATGCGGCCGATCTTCAAAGAGTGCCTGCGCATCTTAAAGCCCGGCGGAGTGTTCATCGGGGGATTTGATAACGGCATTTGCTTTGCTTTTGACGAAGAAGAGCCCGTGCTGCGCTACCACCTCCCCTTTAACCCGCTGCAGAACCCCGAACACCGGGCCGTGCTGGAAAAAGACAACAGCGGTATGCAGTTCTCCCACACAACAGAGGAGATCATTTCCGGCCAACTGGAAGCCGGTTTTGTGCTGACCAATTTGTACGAAGACACCGACAACTACGGCAAGTTCAAGGAATTCAACCTGCCGGTCTATCTGGCTACACGGGCAATAAAACCCGGGAGGTAATGTATGCTGACTACTCTTCATCCCGTTCAGCAGGAAGAAAAAGAAATTCTTTCCCGGCTGATGGAAAAATATTTATACGAATTTTCTCAGTACGACGGCGACAGCTTTGATGAGACCGGGCTGTTCGGCTACCGGTATCTGGATTCCTACTGGACCGACCCGAAACGCCATGCGTATTTTATTCGTGCCAATGGCAAGCTGGCGGGGTTTGTGCTGGTAAATGCCCACGCCGCCGCAAAAGAAAAGCCCATCGACTGGGCAGTGGCGGAATTTTTTGTTGCTTATCCCTATCGCCGGCAGGGCGTGGCCACCGCCGCCATGCTGCAGGTATTTGAAAAGCACCCCGGCCGCTGGCAGATCAAATACCACAGCAAAAACACCGGCAGTGTGGTGCTGTGGAACAAACTGGCCGCTCGCTTTGGCCCCTACGAGACCCTGCGGGGCGATGCCGATTACGACGACGACACACCGGCGGAGGTGCTGTATTTTAAAACAAAATAAAACAAAGGAGCTTGTGCCGCACACAGGCTCTTTTTTATGTACCGCAACATTTTTCTATGTAAAACGATATTCTTGCCTTTTTGGATAAAATTTGATAGAATAAAAAATAAACCATTCTGTTTCAAAGGGGAAAGACACATGAACATTGTTGTTGCTCAGTCCGGCGGCCCCACCTGTGCCATCAACGCAACCCTGCTGGGTGTATTCCGTCACGCCGCCAAATACGATGAAATTGAAAATATCTACGGTTCTGTCAACGGAATCGAAGGTTTGATTCTGGATAATCTGGTAAACCTGCGGGAAGTCATCTGCGACGATGACGACGTGGAGCTGATCCGTCAGACCCCCTCCACTGTGCTTGGCTCCTGCCGCTACAAGCTGCCTGCCCCCACCGCAGAGAGCGATGTATACGAAAAGATCCTCGCCACCCTGCGTGCCCACAACATCACCGCTTTCTTCTACATCGGCGGCAACGATTCCATGGACACTGTGATGAAGCTGGATCGTTATTTCAAAGAAAACAATATCGATATCGTTGCCATCGGTATTCCCAAAACCATCGACAACGACCTGCCTGTCACCGACCACACCCCCGGCTTCGGTTCTGCAGCCAAATACGTTGCCACCACCATGCAGGAGATCATCCGCGACAGCAGCGTGTACGCCGTTCCCTCCGTGACCATTGTGGAAATTATGGGCCGCGATACCGGCTGGCTCACCGCTTCTTCCGCTGTTCTGCGTGTGAACGGTGAACCTGCCCCCCATCTGATTTATCTGCCGGAGCGTTCCTTCTCTGTCAAGCAGTTCCTGCACGACGTACGCGAGGCGCAGAAAAACTACCACGCGGTGATCGTGGCGGTCTCGGAAGGCATTGAACTGAATTGGGACGAGATTGGTGAAGATTATCAGTCCGGCAAGACCGACAACTTTGGCCACAAGTACCTGGCCGGTGTCGGCAAGGCCCTGGAAAAGCTCGTCTCCCGTGAGATCGGCTGCAAGGTGCGTTCCGTGGAACTGAACGTGATGCAGCGCTGCTCTTCCCACCTGAGCTCCAAGCGCGACATTTCCGAAGCCGAGCGCATCGGCGGTTCTGCCGTTAAGCTGGCTTTGGATGGCGTTTCCGGCCAGATGGTGGTGTTCCACCGCGTAACGAACAAGCCCTACAACATCCGCATCGACAGCGTGGATATTGCAGAGGTAGCCAACCGCGTAAAGTATTTCCCCCAGGAGTGGATCAACGAAGCCGGCAACAACGTGACGGAAGAAGCCATTGACTACTGCCTGCCGCTCATTCAGGGTGAACAAGTGCTGCGCATGAAGAACGGCCTGCCCATCCACTACATTCTGCACCAGGCTCTCCCCCGCAAAAACGAAGACAGCATCCGCTGATGATCAAGCAGAAGCCTGCTACCGGGCTTCTGCTTTTTATTTGTGTGTAAAACGCAGTATTTTTTATTACAAAAAAGAGACACCCCCGCGGATGTCTCTTTCTCTTATTCGTCTTCGTCCTCAGCGCTTTGGGGATTCACCTGCAGCCAATCGCCGCCGGTGGGCCGGCAAATCAATCGGGCATCGATATACGCCTGCCGCATGGTGAGGATCGTCTGCCCCTGGTAATTGCCGGAACGGGTCAGCTCCACCACCAGGGCGGTATCCGTCTTCTGGTCATCATCCAGATCCAGCGGCAGCATCAGGCTCATGGCGTTTCTTGTAGGGAAGAAACAGGGCACCGCCACCCGGAAATTCCACCGCACCTGCTTTTTGGCAAGGTCAATGGCATCTTCCATACGGCTGCGAATGCGGTTGAACAACCGCTCGTTTTCATCCACCACGGTACGCAGTTTATCGTACAGGTCGCGCCGCTCGTAAGCGCGGGCACGGCGAATACGCCCCAGCAGCCGCTGGGCCGCCGCTGTACCGCCGCACTCTTCCTGCAGAAAACTCAGGGGCAGGCGGTGAATGTTATCAATAATTATGTGATGAAAATCCACATGCAGGTCTTTTTCCAGGTCGAACAGCAGGTCTTCTTTGCGTTCAAAGTAAGAAGGCGGCTGGGGCAGCGGACGGAATGTTTCCACCAGGCGCTTGCCCGCCCCGCGGGAAGCCGCTGTGCAGAACCCTGCGAACCGCCACTCGGGCTCCCCTTCGCCGGTCTCTTCGTTGGGCACAAAACTGGCGTACAGGTCATCGTAGTGTTTATCCACCAGGCCGGTGTTGAAGGCCGCCAGGGTATCGTCATCGGAGATCAGCACTTTATCTTCCAGCTGCAGGCGGTAGAAGGTGTACTGAATATACTGCTTCAGCACGCCGTAGCCGGTGCCGCCAAAGGCCCAATCCTCCGGCAGAGCGGTGTGGGCCAGCTGCTCCAAAAACAGGTCCCAATCTCCCACCTGGGCAAAGGTCTCCAGCATGCGGCCGGGTTCCTGCCGGCGGGTTTCCAGGGTACCGGAACCCAGGTAATTCAAAAACCAGGGCAGGCCGTTTTCGGCGCTGGATGGCCGCACGGAAGCATGGATCACCCCGCCGTCCTGGTCCCGCAGCGGCGTGGGAAACACGATACGTCCCTCACCGAACTGCAGGGTGTTTTCTTTCAGCGCTGTGGCATAGCCTTCGTCAATCTTTCCGCAAATATACGCATCCGGTCGGCTGCCGATATCGCAGAAAGACCGCAGATGCGCCAGGGTATTCGCGGGCATATCCGCATATTTGGAAAGCGGCACACCGGGCGCCTTTGGGCCCTCCGGCTGCTTTTCCTTCTTCTGTTTTTTCTCCGGCTTTTCTTTTTTCTCGGGTTTTGCCGGTTCCTTTTCCCTGCGGGTGCGGTTCTTTTTTTCTTTTTCCGGTTTTGCTTCCGGCTGCACCCCGGCAGTGGAAAGGGGCATATCGGTGGGCAGGGCTTTTTCTTTTGGCGGCGTCGGCGCCTCTTCCCCCAGCACCACCAGGTCGGTGGCGGTCACACCGTTCCATTTCGGCATGTCTTTCAGCGTAACCAGCACCTGGGGAACACCGTTTACAACGGTCTCCTGCATTTCCACAAAATCGCCCATGGCTTTAAAGAAAGTCTTGGTCTTGCCAAAGCCAAGGCGGCTGCGGTCCACGCCGGCATCCAGCATGGTTTTGCTCACGGTGGCCAGGTGGTAAGGCGTACCTTTTTCAAAGGAACGGCAAAACACACCGTACAGCTGTTTTTTCTGTTCTGCCGAAAGCGTGGCCGGCCCGCGTTTTTTAGGGGCGGGTTCCTGCTTCAGGGTAACCTGTGTGTGCTGTTTGCCGTCGATGGTAACTTCCTTCAGCTCGAGAAAATCGAGGTCTTCCAGCAGCAGGCGCATTTTTTTATATCCGTTCGACCTGCATTCGATCCCGTTTTCGTTGAGCAGCACCACCGCCGTTGCCATGTTGATGGGCTTGCCGTCCGGCGCATGGTTGTGCAGAAGATCCCTGATCTTTTTCTTAAGATCCTGATCCAACAAACATTGATCTCTCCTTTGCTTAAATTTCGCCTGCCATTGGCAATGCGATGGGTATAGTATACCATATTTTTGCCCCGCTGCCAATGGGGAACGCCGTGCTTGCGGATTCGGGCCGCATGTGTTAGAATTTAACCGGACAACATTCTTAAACAGCAGGTGAAAAAATGACATATATCCATCCCAACGACAATGCGATCCGCGAATTCACCGAAAATGATATTTACGACAAAAGCAGCCTGCAGGCCGTGTGCAGTGAACTTTTGCTGTGGTTTGATAAAAATGTAAGCTACAGCCGTTTAAACGCACCCTTCTTCCCCCTGCAGAGAAGCGACCTGGATGTGCTCGCCATGCGCTCCGGTACCTGCGGCGATTATTCCAATCTCATTGTTTCAGTGCTGCTCCAACTGGGATACGAAGCGGCTTACGCTTATGTCCACACAGATTGCTACGGCGATGCGCAGGATCATATCTGTGCTGCCGCCCGCGAGAACGGCGAATGGATCCTAATCGACGCAACACAACCTTACAGAAAATGGTACGGTTTCCGCTGCCCGCACCGGGATTACGATCTGCTTTCTCCGGAGGATTTTGAAGCACGAATGAAAAAAGAGGAAGCCTATTGGACAGACGTGGCGCTTCGATACGGAAACGAACTGTACGCCGGCTTGCTGTACGCCCCATGGATTCACGAAGAAACTCTTCGGGAAACGGACGACCTGCAGGAAAAGGTTTTCTTTCTTTTGATGCTGGACAAGCAGAAAAAAGCCACGCTGTACACATATGACCAGCGGTACACAAAAGAAGGCGGCGCCATGCCGATCATGGGCGTTCTGACAGAAGGAACGCAAACGTATTGTTTTTCCTGCAGAAAACCCAACGGCATTTGGGATAACGACCAATGGAGCCGGGAATACACCGAAGAAGAAATTCCCGACGAATTCAAAACGGAAGCGCTGAGCGAATTCAAGCAGTGCATATCGAAAATTTCAATTCAAATAATGAATCAAATCCTGCCTGTTTTAAAAGAATCCGCCTGCGAATAGGAGCACATTGTGGAAAAAATCAGCGATACTCTCATCAACTGGTATGAACAAAATAAACGCGACCTGCCCTGGCGGCGGCACAAAGACGCCTATGCCATCTGGGTCAGCGAGATCATGCTGCAGCAGACACGGGTGGAGGCCGCCATTCCCTATTACGAGCGTTTTTTGGCGGCGCTGCCGAATATTGTCGCCCTGGCCAATGCCCCGGAAGAACAGCTTTTAAAGCTGTGGGAAGGGCTGGGGTATTACAGCCGGGTACGCAATATGCAAAAGGCCGCAAAAATATGCATGGAACTGCATAACGGTTGCCTGCCGGAAGAACCGGAGGAATTGCAAAAGCTGCCGGGCATCGGCCGCTATACCGCCGGGGCGATTGCTTCTATGGCCTACGGCAAGCAGGTGTGCTCGGTGGACGGCAACCTGTGCCGGGTATACGCCCGCCTGTATAACCTGGAAGACGATATGATGACCGACGCCGCCAAGCGCAAGGTGGAAAATATTATTCAGCAGGATATGGCAGAAGACATGGGCAGCATGAACCAGGCGCTGATGGACATTGGCGCGGGCATTTGCCTGCCGGGCGAAAAAGCAAAGTGCGGGCTTTGCCCCCTGCAAAACCGCTGCGAAGCCTATAAAACCGGCCGTGTGGCGGAACTGCCCCTGCGCAAAAAAGCCGCCGCCCGCCGGGTGGAAGAAAAAACGGTGGTGATTTGCCGCAGAAACGGGCAGGTGCTGCTGCACCGAAGACCCGACAGCGGTTTGCTGGCAGGGCTCATTGAGTTCCCGCTGTTTGAAGGTCACCTGCCGCCGGAACATTTTCCCAACAGTGCACCCCTTAAAAAGCACAAGCATGTGTTTTCTCATTTGGAGTGGCACCTCATTGGCTACT
>JAFYOA010000393.1 GCA_017547865.1 Clostridia bacterium | reverse complement strand
CGTGCTTCATGGCGCAGAAGCTGCGCTTGCCGGCCAGGCAGGCACCAAAGGCGGCTTCCATGGCCACTTTTTCATTGGGGGCCCACTCGGCGTAAACTTCTTTATAGGTGGCTACACATTCGGTGATCTCGGTACTGGGGGTGCCGGGATAACTGGATACAAAGCTGCAGCCGGCCTCAAACAGACCTCTGGCAACGGCTTCGTTGCCAAGCATCAGTGTTTTCATAGTTTTTACCTCCTGATAAGGGTGAAATAATTCTGCATCAACCGGTGATCTGAGATTCTACCAGACGGCCGCTGCAATACTTTTCACGCAGCACCGGTTTTTCGATCTTGCCGGTGGGGTTTCTGGGGATTTTATCGAAGATGATCTTTCTGGGGCGCTTGTAGCGCGGCAGAGAAGCGCAGAACGCATTGATCTCTTCTTCGGTGCAGGTCGTGTTCTCTTTGATCTCCACAATAGCGGCAGCGATTTCGCCCAGGCGGGGATCCGGCAAACCGATGACGGCCACGTCCTTGATCTTATCAAAACCGCGCAGGAAGTCTTCGATCTGAACGGGGTAGAGGTTTTCGCCGCCGGAGATGACCACGTCTTTCTTGCGGTCCACCAGGTAGATGAAGCCGTCTTCATCCATGCGAGCCATATCGCCGGTCCACAGCCAGTCGCCCTTCAGCACTTCGTTGGTGGCTTCGGGGTTCTTGTAGTAGCACAGCATCACGCCGGGGCCGCGAACAGCCAGTTCACCAACTTCGCCCTGGGGCACTTCGTTGCCGGCATCGTCGATGATCTTGGCCTCCCAAAGATAACCGGGTTTGCCGATGGCACCGACTTTGTGGACGTTTTCCACGCCCAAATGTACACAGCCGGGGCCGATGGATTCGGACAGGCCGTAGATTGTATCATACTGATGATGGGGGAACTTTTCCTTCCAGCGGCGGATGAGGCTGGGGGGAACGGGCTGAGCACCAATGTGCATCAAACGCCACTGATCCAGAACGTGATCGCTCAGGTCGATGCGCCCTGCATCCACTGCATCCAGAAGATCCTGTGCCCACGGCACCAGCAGCCAGACGATGGTGCATTTTTCTTCCGTTACGGCACGCAGAATCCATTCCGGCTTTACACCGCGCAGCAGAACCGCCTTGCTGCCGGAGAGCAGGGAACCGAACCAGTGCATTTTGGCGCCGGTGTGGTACAGCGGCGGAATGCAGAGGAACACGTCATCCTTGGTCTGTCCGTGGTGGTTCTGTTCCACCATGCAGGCGCAGTTCAAAGAGCGGTGATCGTGCAAAATGGCCTTGGGAAAACCGGTGGTGCCGGAGGAGAAATAGATGGCGGCGTGGTCGTCTTCGGTCAGCGCCACAGGCGGTGCGCTGGAAGAGCAGAAGCCCATCAGCCGCAGGCAGTCTTCGGAGTAATCGGGGCCATTTTTGCCTACGAAGAACATCATTTTCAGAAAATCCAGCTTTTCTTCAATGGCATCCATTCGGCTGACGAATTCGGGGCCGAATACCAGCACTTCAACGTCGGCCAGTTCAAGACAATACTGAATTTCATCGGAAGAATAACGGAAGTTCATGGGAACGGCGATGCAGCCGGCCTTAAGAATACCAAAGTAAATGGGCAGCCATTCCAGGCAGTTCATCAGCAGAACGGCGACCTTGGTGCCTTTTTTCAGGCCGCGGCTCAGCAAAAGATTGGCAAAGCGGTTGGCACGGCGATCGAAATCACGCCAGCTCAGTTCGCGGCGATAAGGTGCATCGGGGTTTGCGTTTTCAATCAGGTTAAAGTCACGCCAGGTAACGGCGTTGTCACGTTCTTCGGAGGGATTGATCTCCACCAGAGCAGATTCGGAACCATATAATCT
>JAFYOA010000032.1 GCA_017547865.1 Clostridia bacterium | reverse complement strand
GCCAACAGCCTGCACTTCCCTACCCTCTTCGTAATCTGTCTTGTAGCAGCGATATTAGGCGATACCAGCAACTACTGGATTGGGGAAAAATTCGGACAGAAACTGCTGGAAAGCCATAACCGTCTGATCAAGCCGGAACATGTGGAAAAAGCGCAGAAGTTTTATGAGAAGCACGGCCCCAAAGCCATCTTCCTCTGCCGTTTCGTTCCCATCGTCCGCACCTTTGCTCCCTTTGTGGCAGGCATCGGCACCATGCATTACAGCACTTTCATCAAATACAATATCACCGGCGGCCTGACCTGGGTTTCCTTATTCACCGGCGCCGGCTACTTCTTCGGCAACATTCCTTTCGTCAAAGAAAACTTTTCCCACGTAGCGTTAGGCATCATTATTGTTTCCGTCCTGCCTATCGTGTATGAATTCGCCAAAGCAAAAATGGGGAAAGAATAAATAACCGCATCCTGCAAAAAACAAAATGGGCCGCAACCTGTATCTCTCTTTCCCCTCGTCGCTTCGCTCCTCGAAGGGGACACCCCTTTAGAGATACAGGTTGCGGCCAAAATTTTCCATGTTATAAAAAACAGTTACGCATTTTTCATAATAGCAACCAGCTTTTCCGCTTTCTCTTTCCAGTCTGCCGCATAGGGCGCGCCGCCCTGTGCGGATTCTTTTTTGCCGCCGCCTTTGCCGCCGAAAATCTCATTCGCTTTTGCAATGATGGCTTTGCTGTCGCCGGCCGCGCCCGGCCCCAGGCCGAACATGTAATTGACACGTTCCCCGCTGCGGTAAATCACAGCCACCACGGCATTGGGAATATCCGACAGCTTCCCGAACAACGTCTTGGCGGATTTCGGTTCGTACCCGTCTTTGACTGATACCAGAATTTTACTGCCTGCGGAATTTACCGGCGCTTCCTGCTGCAGCTTCCGGATCTCGTTTTCCTGCAGCTGCGCCACCGCGGCCCGCAGTTTTTCCTTCAGCTCCGCGATTTCCCTATCCAGCCGTTCAATGCTTTCGCAGACCCGTTCCTCTTTCGTGCTCAGCATATTGCCGGCTTCCTGGATGTACCGCATCTTCTTCCGGGCATCCTCCAGCGCCCAGCGTCCGCAGAGGAATTCCACCCGGGTACCGGTTTTGTGTTTTTCAATCCTCGTAACCTTGATTAGGCCCACCACGCCGGTAGAGGCCGGGTGCGTGCCGCAGCAGGTACAGATATCCCCGTCCTTCACTGCCACCACCCGCAGAATGCCTGTGAGCTTTTCATTCTTTTTCCGCATGGGCAGGTGTTCCACTTCCGTGTGGGGTAAATAGGAAACCGTAACCGGTAAGTCCTCCCAGACCTGCTTGTTGGCAAAATCCTCCGCCTGATACGCCTCTTCCAGCGTAACTTCTTTATCCAGATCGATGGTCACGAAGCGCTCGTTCATGTGAAAGCCCACATTATTTGCGCCAAACAGTTTAAAGAACGCATAGGAAAGGATGTGTTCCCCGCAATGCTGCTGCATGTGGTCCAACCGGTCCTGCCAGTTCACCTG
>JAFYOA010000392.1 GCA_017547865.1 Clostridia bacterium | reverse complement strand
GGCTGCAGCAGACCTTTCAAAACCACATTGATAGCCTCTGTGCAGCTCGCCAAAAACATAACATGCTCCGGCTCACCGGCATTAAAAAATTCCGCAGCGTTTTTACGGCAGGTATAAACCGCGGCCGCCGTATCCATTGCCATACGGTACCCGCCCCGTCCGGGATTGGCCCCAAAGCGCTGCATTGCATCTGCCACAGCCGCCTGCACTGCTTTCGGCTTTGGATATGTGGTAGCGGCATTGTCAAGATAAATCATCGCAACCCTCTCTTTCCGTGTACCGCTCGACCCAACACGCGGATTCCTCCGGAACGAAGAATCGTTTCTGCCCGATCCACGTTCCGCGGCACATACACTCCATACCCACAGCCTGTGGTAGGTGTTCGCGCTACCCGTTCCACATACGCCTGTATTCCATACGCTGCCAGCAGTTCTCTGCTTCGCATGGCATACGTTACCGAACTGACAATGATCACTGCTGCTTCCATATTCCCTCACCCCATTCGTTTTTATACCATACTATGCCGGGGGCAACTGTTTGGACAACCAAAAAGGACACCGCTTTCACGATGTCCTTTCCTGTATCAGTTTGTCTTATTCTATTGACTCCAACCGGAAAAGGCACACACAAGCCATGGTTTGATTCGTTTCTCCAAAAGGCCGCCAGTACCCGGCATACAGATTCCCGTTATGCTGCAGAATACGCCAGCCGCTTTCATTCCCGTCGGCATCCATTGCATACCACAGGCAGGACGTGGTGCCTTCCAGCACAGGCAGCATAATCAGTTCGCTGTCATCCATTTGAGGAATATTCTCCGTCACTTCTTCTATGGCATAATGCACATCCGCCAGCTTGACCGGAAGCTGCCCGCGAAGTTCCGACGGTGCCGTTCCGGTGATCTCCGTCTCAAAAGAATCCTCTCCGATGCGAATGGTCACCGTACCCATCTGCTCCTCAGCATAATCCGGAGAAAGACTGGACCACATGCACCAATGTTCAAGCCCGGCGGCTTTAAAATCTCCGGCCGGAAACTGAATTCTCACGGGCTCACGGTACCAGCCCGTATGAAGACGGTAAAGCTCCGTTATCTTAGCTTCGTGGCTCATAAAACCATCCATCCGTGCAAGATAGACCCGGTTATCATCCATAGGGATCAGCATCCAGGCAATACCGGGATCTCCAGGTTCGGTAATGCGGTATACTTCAAGCGCATGATCCACCAGCGCAGCGACATCAAACTCCTCGTTAAACACGGCGATAAAATTATCCCGCTGTTCCAGCACATCTGTCTTCGCCAGTTCACCGATCTCCACCCATTCGTATGTTTCGGCATTGGCGCGGTGAAGAACCATATCCTCGGTAACGTGATAATAGGTCCCGTCCAATTCACCGGCGGTCAGTTCCCCGTAATTTTCTGGCATGGCACCAAACCACCGGTTCCGCAAAAGATTGCCGTCGTCCACAGCGCTGGTAAGCGTGGCCGTACCCACAATGATGCAAAGCGCAAGTGCGGGCACTGTCAGCCACAGGAACGGCCGCTTCCAGCGCAGAACATTCTTGACCCGCTCTTTGGTGTAATTCTCTCCAAAGGCAATTTGCACCGCAGAGAAGAACCTTCTTTTCACAGAGAAATCCACCAGTGCTTCGCTATAATCTGCCTTAATCTCCGCTCCCAGCTTGCGCAACACGCGGGCATCGCAGGCAATCTCCAGTTCTTCCAGAAAAACAGTGTACAGCCCCCAAATCCAATAATGCCACCAGTATACACTCATAATGGCATAGCCAAGCATTTTCCAAATGTGATCGCCATGCCAAAGATGCTCTGCCTCGTGGCAAAGAGCGAATTCACGCTGCTTTTCGTTCATTCCGAAAGGCAGAATAATTCTTGGCCGGAACAGCCCCACCAGGCAAGGCGTTTCCACGCGGTCAGAAAGCCAAACAGGCATTCCCTCCGGCGCGTTCGGGTCTTTCACCGCAAAACGAAGGCGACGCAACAGCAGCCAGTAAGAGATACCTCCGTACAGCCAATACCCTGCCATGCCTGTCAGCCAAATGCCCGTGACCCAGGGCAGCACAACATTGTAAGCCCGCTTGGCGGGGACGATGTCACCGTTCTCGTCGTATGTATATGCTACGGAGCGCCATCCGTACTCCGATGTATCCGGTTTGACTCCGGCGGCAATTACCTTCTCAAAATCATCTTTCCCACCGGGAACCTCTACTGCGATCTCATACTCGCCGACGATCCCATCTTTCAGTCCTTTTTCCACCCGCTGGGTATAATCCGAAAAGAACTCCATGTTATAGATGCTCAGCGGAGAATTGAACTCATACGGACAGACAAGCCGGAATGCGATAAAGCCGATCAAAAGAAAATTGATCCACTGGGGTGCACGCAATTTGCGAAACAGCAGAATGAGCAGCAAGGCGAAAAAAGCCACCAGCATGGTCTGCATGCTCATGCGGGCGATTACCAGGAACACATCGCTCCAAAACGAAATGAAAGCACTCATTTTTTATCCTCCCGGTATTGGTCGATGAGCGCACGGATTTCCTCCGCTTCTTCCGCACTGAGACGTCTTCCCTGGGTAAACGCCGCAATAAACGACGGCAGTGACCCGGAAAAAGCACGGTCTACAATGTAACTGCTTTCAAACGTCTGAACATCCGCCTTCGGCACCAATGCCCGCACCACTGTGTTTTCGTTCACCAAAAAGCCCTTTTCGCACAGCTTTTTCAGCGTGGTATAGGTGGTCGGTTTCTTCCAGCCCAGCTGTTCGGCGCACAGCTTTACCAGCGTTCCGCTGGGGACCGGTTCACTGTCCCACACAACACACATAAAGCGGTAATCGCTTTCACACAGTTTCAGATTCTCCATCTAAATCACCTCTTTCAAATTTCGGTTGGAACTTACCAACCACGCTTATAGTCTATAACTACCAACCAATTTTGTCAACCCCTTTGAAAAGAAAAAAT
>JAFYOA010000391.1 GCA_017547865.1 Clostridia bacterium | reverse complement strand
GCGGCCTTTTTCGTGCACGGCCACCATGGCACACTTTTCGCACTTCATGTTGCCCAGGGGCGGGTCTACAATGGCGCCGCCTTCATCCAGCACCACTTCCAACTGAATATTATGTTCTTTAAAATACGCCCGGGCGGAGGTTGCGCCGTCGCCGCCCAGTTCTTCGTTATAAGAAGAACCGATGTACACGTTCACCGCAGGTTCAAAGCCTTCGGCCAGCATTTCTTCCATACCGGCCAGAATACCGTACAGCGAGCCTTTGGTATCGGCGGTGCCGCGGCCGTAAATCACGCCGTCTACAATCTTGCCCTCAAAAGGATCGTACAGCCATTCCTCATCTGCGGGCACCACATCGTGGTGCGACATAAGAAGAATATTGCGGCCGGTATCTTTGCCGGGAATTTTATACAGCCAAAAATCTTTGGCCAGGGTCATGCGCTCCGCTTTTTCGTGCAGCAGGGGGAAGCGTTTTTCTGCCACCGCACGCAGTTTGGCAAATTCGGTATCGTCGTAGGAATCCCGCACGGAAACGGTCTTGCAGCGGATCATTTCCTGCAGACCAAGGCCGTAGGCTTCCAGTTCCTCTTTGGTAAAAGCGGGGTGTTCGCCGGTCAGTTTCCGGGCCTTCAGCGTTTTTACAGCGGTATTGCCCAGCAAAACCAGCACCAAAGCTGCCAGCACTCCCAAAAAAACAGTAAGAATCAGCATTGCACGTCTCCCATCAGGCTTTGTCCGCATCCAACGCGGCGCGGGTCATGGCCAGGTAATTTTCCACCGGTACATATTCCGGCACACTGTTGCCGGTGCCCAGCAGGTAGTTGCCTCGTTCGGCAGTGCGTTCCAGCATGGCACGGGCACGGGCATACACTTCCTCAGGCGTGCGTGTCACCATAAAGTTCATATCGATGCCGCCCATCACCACAATGCGGTCGCCAAAACGCTCGTAAGCTTCTTCCACCGGGGTGATCACATCTTCGTACGAATGCCGGCCGTCGTACTTCATATCTTCAATCACATCTTCGATGATATCATTGAAATAACCGCAGGAGTGAAGAATGCAGGGCTTGCCGTGTCTATGTACCAATTCCACGATCTTTTTATGCCACGGGAAGACATACTTTCGCATATCGGCCGGGCTGAGGAAGGTCTGGGTGTTGAAACCCCAATCATCGTTGGAACAAATAAAGCCAACCGCATCGGCATCCACCGCATTTTCATAGTAACGCAGCAGGCCGGAGCCCACTTTGTCGAACATCGCCTGTACCAGTTCCGGCTCTTCGTACAGCAGGATGCACAGGTTATCGTAGCCCACCATGGACATCACGTTTTCCAGCACACCGCCGGGGCCCATCACCATCAGCTTCATGCCTTCGGGAAGATACGGGCGGATCTTTTCCAGGCGGGAATAATCGAATGCATCCGGGTCGGGCCACTGGTATTTTTCAAAGGATTCCCAATCGGTGATCACCGCCTGGCCGTTGAGCGAAACGGTATCGGCCTTGGTGCGGTGTTCCTGCGGGAAAGCATAATCGGAGCCATAGCAGGTGGCGTAATCGTACCCAGCAGCTGCCATGGCATCCACCACCAGCCGCAGCTTGCCCACGGCGCCTTCCTGCTGCTGCGGGTGGCCCGCCAGCCGTTCGTACAGCGGGTCGTTCAGGAAGATCTCGAACAAAGTGGCGCGCTGTGCTTTCTCCTTGTTGAGAATGCGCAGCATATTGTCTTGAAAAGCGGGTGTTCGCATACCATTCACTCCTGTTTTTACTCTGTATGATCCATAAAGAATTTCGCCGCGCCGATGAGCCCGGCATCGTTTGCAAGCTGGGCGCGTTCCAGCCGCAGGCACTCTGCAAAACGGGGCATGGCAGTGGCCAGCACCTTTTCGCGCAGCGGCTTGATCAGCAGGTCTTCCTGTGCGCTCACACCCCCGCCGATGAGCACCACCTGGGGGTTAAAAATATGCACCAGCCCGGTGATGCCCGCCGCAATGTCATCGATCCAGTCGTCCAGTACAGACAAAATAACCGGTTCTCCCGCCGCAGCCCGGGCGAAAATCTGCCGTCCGTCCAGGGTCTCGCCAGTGGCTTCTTTGGCACGGCGCACCAGCGCAGTGGTGGCTGCGTACAGTTCATAGCAGCCCCGCTTGCCGCAGGTACAGGGCAGGCCGTTCTGGTACAGAGTAAAGTGGCCCAGTTCCCCGGCAATGCCCAGGGTTCCGCCAAAAATCTTTCCATTTAAAATAATGCCGCCGCCCACACCGGTGCCCAGGGTCAGCATCAGTGCGTTTTCCACACCTTTTGCACCGCCAAGAAAAGCCTCGCCCAGCGCGGCCGCGTTGGCATCGTTCAGTACCCACACCGGCACGCCGAACAATTCTTCCAGCTCACCTTTGATGCAGCTGCCCTCGTACCCGGGAATTTTTCCGTTGGTGCCGATGACCACGCCGCTGCGATCATCAATTTGCCCGCAGGCGGAAACGCCGATGCCTTCCACTTCTGCCTTTTCTTTTAATAGAAAGGCTTGGGCTTCTTTTTTTACCGTGGCAAGAATGGGCGTTTTGTAATCATCGAAACACACGCTGGCTTCGTGGCGGGCATGAATACCGCCCTGCCGGTCCACCAGCCCCATTTTTACGGCGGTGCCGCCAATATCAATGCTTAAAATCATGCTTTAAAATCCTTTACCGCCGCCATAAAGCGGGCTGCAATTTCCAGCGGGCGGGTAATGGCACCGCCCACCACCACGGCATGGGCACCCAGTTCCAGCATTTTGCGGGCCTGTTCCGGGGTGTGTACCCGGCCTTCGGCGATCACCGGGCAAGGCAGAGCGGCCACCATCTGCTGCACCAATTCGTAGTTGGGTTCGCCCTTGCAGTGGGCGGTCTGGGGCGTATAGCCGTTCATGGTGCTGCCCACCAGGTCCGCGCCGGCTTCGTACGCCGCTTCGGCTTCTTCCAGGGTGGCGCAATCGGCCATAATAATAATGTTGGGGTACTTTTCCTTTACTTTCTTCAAAAATTCCGGCGGGGTCAGGCCGTCGCCGCGTTCGCAGTTGGTGCAGTCGATGGAAACGATGTCCGCCATCGCCTCCATGCATTCATCCACTTCCCGCATGGTCATGGTGATGCGCCCGGTGTAGCCGGGGTACTCCCGCTTGATGAGACCGATGACCGGCAGTCCCGTCTCTTCCTTGATCTCCACAATATCGCGCACAGAACTGGTGCGGATCATCTTTGCCCCGGCCTGTTTGGCCGCCCGGGCCATCAGGTACATAATGGAGCTGTCTTTCATATACAAAGGCTCACCGGGGGTGGCCTGGCAAGAGACGATGACCGTCCCCTTCATAATATCGAAAAGTTCCTGTTTGGTCATGTTGTTTCCTCCTTGCGCCGTTTTTGCGGCTGCCTAAAGTATACCGCACCCTGCGGCAAAGCACAACCCCCACGGGCAACAAACCGTGCCGGGAAGAAACGAAAAATATTTTCGCGAATTACTAAAATAAAGTGTTGACAAATTCGCTTTAGTGTAGTAATATGGTGACACGATAAAATTCTAAATCGAAATCGAGGTACTCATTATGAAAAAGATCATCTGTGTTCTCATGGTTATCGCAATGCTCCTCAGTCTGTGCGCCTGCGGCGAAAGCAAAAAAGCCGATCGTCTGTCCGCGATCAAAGAAAAAGGCTACATTGAGATGTGCACCGAACCCTACTTCGCCCCCAATGAATTCATCGACCCCACCAAGACCGGCGACGAACAGTATGTCGGCATCGATATTGAAATCGGCAAATACATTGCTGATAAGATCGGCGTGGACCTGAAGATCGTTCCCCTGGAATTCGGCG
>JAFYOA010000390.1 GCA_017547865.1 Clostridia bacterium | reverse complement strand
CCACCAGGCTTACTTTTTTGGCGTTGGGTGCATACACCCGGAAGACAGTACCCTCCGGCGTTACATGGGCGCCCAAAACATCGCCGGCATCAAAAGCATGGCCGGAATAGAAATCCTGAAACTTCATTGTGTTCACCTCACGTGGAAATTGCAATCTCATTATACACCTTTTTTCCGCAAATGCATAGGGAGAAATGTACGATTTTGTCCGCCAGTGGTGGTTTTATCTTGTTTACATACAAGAAAAACGCCGCAGAAACAGCAAAAAGCTCCCCGGAAAAACCGGGGAGCTTCATTAAGCAGAGATTATTCGGCAGTGTTGGCCTTCAGGATCTCGAGCTGTTCCTTCAGAGCAGCAGGCAGTCTGTCGAAGCCAGCGTAGAAGGATTCGATCTCGGCAGCTTCGCCGGCCCATTCCTTCTTGTCCACAGCCAGGATGCCCTTCAGGTCTTCGATGGTGAAGTCCTTCAGACCTTCCAGGTTGATGTCTTCAGCCTTGGGCAGGTAACCGATAGCGGTCTCAACGGCATCGGCAGTGCCATCGCAACGGCCGAGGATCCACTCGAGGACGCGCATGTTGTCACCGAAGCCGGGCCAAATGAAGTGGCCTTCTTCGTCAACACGGAACCAGTTGACGTTGAAGATCTTGGGAGCCTTTTCGCCCAGGGTCTCGCCCATGTCGATCCAGTGCTTGAAGTAGTCGCCCATGTTGTAGCCGCAGAAGGGCTTCATGGCCATGGGGTCATGACGCAGCACACCCACAGCGCCGGTAGCGGCAGCGGTGGTCTCGGAAGCGCAAACAGAACCCATGAACACACCGTGGTTCCAATCGCGGGACTGGTACACCAGGGGAGTGGTCTTCTGACGGCGGCCGCCGAAGATGATGGCGGAAATCGGCACGCCTTCGCCCTTATCGAACTCGGAGCTGATGCAGGGGCAGTTCTCAGCGGGAGCGGTGAAGCGGCTGTTCGGGTGAGCCAGCTTGTTGCCGGCGGCGGTGTATTCCACACCGTTCACAGGAGCGCCCTTCCATTCAACAGCGTTGACGGGAGGATTCTTGTCGAGGCTCTCCCACCACACAGTGTTGGTGTCAACGTTCAGAGCAACGTTGGTGAAGATGGTGCCCTTGCGGGTAGCGGCCAGAGCGTTGGGGTTGGACTTATTGTTGGTGCCGGGGGCAACGCCAAAGAAGCCGTTTTCGGGGTTGATGGCATACAGACGGCCATCCTTGCCGGGACGCATCCAGGCGATGTCATCGCCGACGGTCCAGACCTTGTAGCCCTTTTCACGGTAGCCTTCCGGCGGGATCATCATAGCCAGGTTGGTCTTGCCGCAGGCAGACGGGAAGGCAGCGGTGACATACTTCACTTCGCCCTGGGGATTCTCAACACCCAGGATGAGCATGTGCTCGGCCATCCAGCCTTCGTTTCTGGCCTGGTAGGAAGCGATACGCAGAGCGAAGCACTTCTTGCCCAGCAGAACGTTGCCGCCGTAACCGGAGTTCACGGAGATGATGTAGTTATCTTCCGGGAAGTGGCAGATGTAACGCTTTTCAGCGTCGATATCGCAGCGGGAATGGAGACCCTTCACCCAATCGGTGCTGTCGCCCAGAACATCCCAAACCTTCTGACCGATACGAGTCATGATGGCCATGTTCAGAACAACGTACAGGGAGTCGGTCACTTCAACGCCGATCTTGGCGAGAGGAGAACCAACAGGACCCATGGAGTAGGGGATGATGTACATCGTACGGCCCTTGTAGCTGCCGCGAGCGATGTCAAACAGCATTTTGTAGGCTTCTTCCGGATCCATCCAGTTGTTGGTGGGGCCGGCTTCTTCCTTGGACTTAGCGCAGATGAAAGTTCTGTCTTCCACACGGGCAACGTCGTTCACGGCGGTGCGGTGCAGATAGCAACCGGGGAGTTCTTCCTCGTTCAGCTTGAGGAGATCGCCGTTGGCGCAAGCCTCGGCACGGAATTCGTCGAGCTGCTTTTCGGAACCGTCAACCCAAACAACCTTATCGGGGTTGAGCAGAGCCTGCATCTCGTCGAGCCAGGTGAGTACACTCTTGTTCGTCGTCATGTATTTTACTCCTTTCGCCCATTCAAGGCAATGTAATTCTAGATCACGGGGCCATTTTGTGCAGCGGCACCCGCATTCAACGGCAAAATGCCATTTGAAGTTATTGTAACACGAAACCGGGAAATAATCAATCCCATTTCTTTTGCAAACGCAAGAATTTCCGCAAAAAAACGGTGTTTTTTTCCTTTAATCGATCACCAGGGTAACAATACCGTTTCGCCGGCCCTGCGGGTGGCGTTCAGGTCGATGCAGCGTTGGTTTTCGCTGCCGCGAAAACGTAGATCAAGATTGCGCTGTTCCAGAAGAAACGGGCCGTCCACCAGCACATCGCAGGCGGCAAGCAGCGCCTCCACCGCCGGGTCTTCCATGGCCAGCAGCCGCTCGTATGTCCAGCCGGAATAGCACACCACGCTCTTCCCCATGGCGTGCACTTTTTCTGCCATCTCAGCCAAAGGCGCCGGCTGGCAGAAGGGCTCGCCGCCGGAGAACGTCATGCCCGCCAGCAGCGGGTCGGCGGCAAATTCTTCCAGCAGGGCATCGGTATCGGCATCGTATCCTCCGGTAAAATCGTGGGTTTGCGGGTTATGGCAGCCGGGGCATTTGTGCGGGCAGCCCTGCACAAAAACCGTATAGCGAAACCCCGGGCCATCGGTAATGGAAGCGGGCTCGATGCCCGCCAGGCGGATCTTCATTTTATTTCACCGAATGCTTTACGCGGTCCTGTTCTTCGGCACGCTTGGCATCGTTCCAGCGGTCCATGGTGCCCACCAGGTAACCGGTGATGCGCCGCACACGCTCAAAACCAACGCCTTCGCCCACCAGTTCTTCCTCTTCGGCAATCGTTTTCTTTTCATTTTCGTTCATGGTTAAACCTCCCTGGGTAGTCAATGATGCCTCCCTCTGACGAAGACGAAGGAGTTCATTCAACAGAATCTTCTGATTTTCAGCCTTTGAATTTGCAGCTTCTACCGGGAACCCCCGGCAGAGGGTCGCATGAATCCGCTGTGCGGATCACGCTTCGAGTTTGTGTGCCACAAACTCGTCCAGCCATAAACCAAGTTTGCGCTCGCGCAAACTTGAAAGGGAGAATGCTGTGCATTCGCCCGGTCCTGCGCTCTTGGGAGTATAGGGGGAGTTTCGCTCATTGCGATGGGCGACCAAAGGCCCTGCCTTTGGAATCCGCAACCTTTTGTAAAAGGTTGATCAAAACTTTTACGTTATCACGCTTCCGTAAAACTCTTTGCGCGGGCTCTTACTTCAGGTTTGCACCCAAGCCTGCCCGCGACGTGGTACGGGCACTGCCCGCCCGCAGGGCTTTCAGTTTGGAAGCCGGTACGCCTTCGCCGGCACGGCGGCCGCAGCGGGGACAAAATTCCCCGATGATGCCGTTGTAGCCGCACACAGGGTCGCGGTCCACCGGGTGATTCACGGAACCGTAACCGATGCCCGCCTCTTTCATACAGCGGATGACAGCCTCGAAAGCTTCCGGATTCTTGCTCACATCGCCGTCCATTTCCACATAGCTGATGTGCCCGGCATTGGTAAGGGCGTGGAACGGCGCTTCTTTTTGAATCTTCTTATACACGGTGATGGGATAATACACCGGCACATGGAAGGAGTTGGTGTAGTAGGCACGGTCCGTTACCCCGGGGATCTTGCCGAAACGGGCGGCGTCGATCTTCACGAAGCGGCCGGAAAGGCCTTCAGCCGGGGTGGCCAGCAGCGACCAGTTGAGCCCGGTCTCTTCGCTCTTTTTATCCAGTGTTTCCCGCATGTGGGAAATAATATCGTAGCCCAGCTGCCAGCTTTCTTCGCTTTCGCCGTGGTGCTTCCCGGTGAGGGCCACCAGGGTCTCTGCCAGGCCGATAAAGCCGATGCTGAGGGTGCCGTGCTTCAGCACTTCACCCACCAGATCGTCTTTTTCCAGCTTTTCGGAATCGATCCACACCCCCTGCCCCATGAGGAAGGGATAATTGTAAACATGCTTGCTGGCCTGGATCTGGAAACGGTGCAGCAGCTGTTCACAGCAAAGCTGCATGCGGTCATCCAGCAGGCGGTAGAATTCCTCCACATTTCCCTTAGCAAGAATACCCAGCCGGGGCAGGTTGATGCTGGTAAAGCTGAGGTTGCCGCGGCCGCAGGTCACTTCCCGGTCGGGGTCGTAGGTGTTGCCCATCACGCGGGTATGGCAGCCCATGTAGGCCACCTCGCTGTTGTAATCCCCCGGGCGGTAGTACTGCCGGTTAAAGGGGGCATCGAGAAAACTGAAATTGGGAAACAGGCGCTTGCTGGAGACCCGGATGGCCAGCCGGAACAAATCGTAGTTCGGGTCGCCAGGGTTGTAGTTCACGCCTTCTTTTACTTTAAAAATCTGCACAGGGAAAATCGCGGTCTCCCCTTCGCCGGTGCCGTTTTCCGTTACCAGCAGCAGGTTGCGGATCACCATGCGGGCCTGAGGCGAGGTAT
>JAFYOA010000389.1 GCA_017547865.1 Clostridia bacterium | reverse complement strand
TAAGAGCCGAGCATGGCACGGCCGCTGGAAGCGCCAAGATCGAAAGCGAGTACTTTTTTCATCGTAAAAACCGTTCCTTTTTTGCGTGTTTGTTGTGGCGGCGCATCTGTTTTTTAAAAAGACAAATGCGTGCCCGGTCGGTATCATTATAACGAATCCCGGGGCAAATGTCCATATCATCCGGTGTAAATTTACCGGCGGCGGTATCAAAATTTTTATTTGGCAAAAATCATTTTGGCGAAATCTTTACACATTGACTTTTTTGCGGGATTTGGCTATAATAAAACTGTAAATCAATGTTCTGCCATTACAGCGGTATGGTATAAAGCCATGCCCGAAAGGAAGTACAGGAAATGCCCATGAACGATGATTTTCCCCGTTTGTTCGATCGTTCCCTCGCGTATCTCTATCGCCGCCGCAAGCGTTATCTTACGGAACACCTGCGTGCTTACGAGCTCAGCGGCACCATGCACACCTTCATCACCTTTCTGCACCGCCATCCCGGCATGAGCCAGGATACGTTGTGCTCCACTTTCTTTGTGGAAAAGTGCACGGTCTCCAAGCGGGTGAAGCAGATGGAAGCGCTGGGGTATATCCGCCGCGACGTGGATGAAAACGACCGCCGCCAGAATAAGCTTTATCTGACCGAAAAGGGAGAGGCCCTGGTGCCTGTGATTTTGAAGTGCCTGGATGACTGGAGCCGCCAACTGACCGAAGGCATCGACGAAAACGACCGCGAAGCCATTCTGCACGCCATGCAGCAACTGTGCGAGAACAGCGGAAAAGAATAAGCTGACCGCAGCCCGGAAGAGTTGAATTCTTCCGGGTCTTTTGTGTGTTTTTGGGGACTCTGCTGCAGCGGTGGTCGCCGTTAAAGAAAAAATTCGTTTTCCTCTTGCGGACACTCCGGAAAAAGTGTATACTTATGGCGAAAAAAACGGGTTTTCCCGCCGGAGGATGCACTATGCCTCATCTTGATTTAGCAGCTTATCTTATTGATCTTATCGGTACCCTTTCCTTTGCCGTAGCCGGTGCCATGGTGGCCGCCGACCGCCGCATGGATCTTTTCGGTGTGCTTTCCATGGGCATTGTCACCGCTATGGGCGGCGGTGTGATGCGCGACTGCCTGTTGGGGCAGTTCCCCGCCCGCAATTTTTACAGCTACGATTACATTTGCTTTGCCCTGGCGGCATCTTTGATTGTTTTTATTATGGTGCGGGCTTTGCACGAGGCTTACGCCCGCAACCGCAAACTGGTGGAATCGGTAAACAGCGTGTTCGACGCCATCGGTCTTGCCTCCTTCACCGTCACCGGTGTGCAGATCGCCATGGACTGCGGCCACACGGAAAACGGCATTTTCTGCGTGTTCCTGGGCATGATGACCGGCGTGGGCGGCGGTATTCTGCGGGATGTGATGTGCTGTGTGGTGCCGCAGGTATTCACCCGCCATATCTATGCCGTGGCTTCCATTGCCGGCGGCGTGCTGTACTATGCCTGTGTGCGTTCCGGTGCAACGGAAGTGGGCACTGTGCTGGCAATGGCATTCATCTTTACCCTGCGTATGCTTGCCCGTACCTACCGTTGGAACCTGCCCCGTATTCCTTTCAGTGCAGAGGAAAACGGACTGGATGACGATTAAGAAAGGAACCTGTTTATGTCTGTATATTATATTGATTCTCTGCTGGGCCGGGAAGAATTTGATGGCCTGACCCCCGAAACACCGAAAAACAACTGGCTTGGCCTTGCCTTGCTTCACGGTGACACGGTGCTGCTGTGCCGCGGCCGCCGCTATACGAATGCGATCGTTTCTCCCGACGGCGCACCGGGCGATCCCATTGTCTGGGGTGCCTATGGGGAAGGCACTGCCCCGCAGCTGACTGCCTGCGCCGTGCTGAACGACCCGGCAGGCTGGGAAGAAACCGCTGAAAACATTTGGCGCTGGAACCGCGTGCTGCCCACCGAACCCGGCAATGTGATTTTTAATGGCGGCGAAAGCTTTGGCGCCCTGCGTTGGGAGTTGGAAGACCTGCGTGAACCCGGCGACTGGTTCGATACCGGGTTTGGCAAACGCTGGCGCAAAGGAGAGACCGGCCGCACAGAGGAACATCTGTATCTTTTCAGCCGTGAAAACCCTGCCTTGGTATGGAAGAACATTGAATGCGCCCTGCATGGCGAGCGCTCTTTGGCTACGGCACGGCGGCACGTTGTGATACGTGACCTTGCATTTTACGGCAGCGGTGTGCATGGTTTTGCCACAGCCGATGCCGAAGATATTCGCATTGAGAACTGCTCTTTCCGCTGCATCGGCGGCCTGGTGTGGAGCAAAGAACTACGCATCCGCTTCGGCAATGGTGTGGAGTTCTGGAACACCGCAAAGGATATTGTGGTGACTGGCTGTACTTTTAAAGATGTATACGATTCCTGCTTTACCCACCAGGGCAGCTTGCCTTACCCGGCACCGCAGAACATCGTGTTTGAAAACTGCACCTGCGATACCTACGGCATGGCGGCCTATGAGATCCGCGATATCGTGCCGCTGGCCACGGTGTTTGCGAACAACACCTGCATCAATGCCGGCTGCGGCTTTGCTATGCTGGGAGAAGAACTGCCCCGCCGTTCGGAGATTTGGCCCCAGCCCATGGGGCACCACCTGTTTATCTGGCGAATCGAAAAAGCCACCCCCGGCGGCAGCATTGAGGTGAAGAACAATACCTTCGGCCCGGCGTCCAATGGTTCCGCGGTGTATTCCATTGTTTCACCGGCGGCAGAAGAGCAGATGCACTTTACCGGCAACACCTATACCCACCCGGATGCCAATACCATCCGCTGGGGCGGAGAGTATCTGCCGCTGGCTGATTTTGAGCTGGACAGCAACGCCTGATGCAAAACGGACGGCAATGTGCTTTTGGTTCACACAAAAAGTGAAAACTGTTTTGTGAATATTGACAAAGCCTCCCGGTTGGTGTATACTGTAAATACAATAACAAGGGAGTAGACACGGCCGGTTCGCCGGTCGGTTCGAAAACGTCATCCGCCAAGGAAGCAACATCCTTCGGCCGTATCGAATGAAATGCGCGAGACTTTTATTGTAACAGACACTGTTGCAATGGAAGTCTCTTTTTTCATTACGAGACCTCACCGGGCTGCCCGCGCATCTGCTTCGGCCCGGCGGGGCAGCGCAGCACCGCGGAATTTGCCCTGCGGCGGCCGCTGAAGAGCTTTCCTCCGGTCTTGCCCGCCGGTACTGCAGTGTCTCATCTGCAGAAAGGAGGAAAGCGTGCAGGTGCTGTTTTGATAAGCGAAGGGGCAGAAATGTGAAAAAGGATGTACATAGATGAACGCAGCGAAGAGCGCTGTGTTCCCAAAAAATGTTTGTATGGAGGAAAAGCCTATGGCACAGTTGAATTATAAACTGAACGGCAGCTTCAACGGTTGGCTGAACCGGATCGAAGACG
>JAFYOA010000388.1 GCA_017547865.1 Clostridia bacterium | reverse complement strand
TCAGCGATGCCTGCAGAAGATCCTGTCGGTTATTACTGTAAGCAAACCAGACGGAAATAAAGGTGACCGCCACGGCCAACAAAATCGGGAACTGAGGATACCGACCCAGCATGGAGTACAGGTAAAATGCTTTGTGATCGCTCTTATCATTGTAGGTGATCACCTTGTACTTCGCATCCGGAAAATCCGCCAGAGAACGCTTGATCTTACGAGGATCCTCCTCAGGCTCTTCTTCAGATTCTTCCGCTTCGCCAAGCTCTGCTTCCTCCACGACGCTGTTCACAAAGTCGTCCACAACAATCTCATCCGCGTCTTTTGAAGGTGCACGAAGAACTTCTGCCGGTTCTTCTTTTTCTACGCCGGCTTCTTCCAGAATATCGTCGATCAGATCATCGTACTGGGAAAGATTATCTTTTTCGCTCATTCATTCTCCTCCGTTTCTTCAGCATTTACCATATTCATAAATGCTTCTTCATCCAAAATCGGCACTTCCAGTTTTTGTGCCTTGGTCAGCTTACTGCCCGCATCTTCACCTGCAAGCACATAGGTGGTTTTTTTGGAAACCGACCCACTGACCTTTCCGCCAAGGCGCTCCACAATGGCCGAAGCCTCCGCACGGGTCATGGTAGGCAATGTACCCGTCAAAACAAACGTCATTCCCGTGAATCGGCCGACCTGCACCTTTTCGGCAGAAGACATATTCACACCGCAGCTTTCCAGTTGGGAAATCAATTCCCGCACGGCGGTTCGATGCAGATACTCCACTACGCTATCAGCCATGATACCGCCGAAACCTTCAATACCGGCAATATCTTCCGCGGAAGCAGTCAGAAGCTTTTCCATGGTCTGGAATGCAGCCGCCAGCTGTTTACCGGCCTTGGCGCCGATATGCGGAATGCCCAAAGCAAACAAAAGCTTGGAAAGATCGTTCTTTTTAGTATTTTCAATGGCAGCCAGCAGATTCGCTGCGCTCTTCTCACCCATGCGCTCCAAAGACTGCACATCTTCCTGCTGAAGAGTATAAAGATCAGCGGCACTGTGCACCAGCTCGGCATTGACCAGCTGTTCCAGCACAGCCGGGCCGAGCCCATCGATATCCATGGCATCGCGGCTGGCAAAATGAATCAGATTACGCAGAAGCTGCGCGGGACACTGGGGATTGACGCATCGTACGGCAACCTCCCCTTCTTCGCGCACGACAGGTTCACCGCAGGACGGACATACCTCCGGCAAACGATACGGTTCGCTTTCGGCGGGATTGGACACAACGGAAACAACTTCCGGAATGATTTCACCGGCTTTGCGAATGATGACACGAGAACCGATACGGATATCCTTCTCGGTAATAAAATCCTGGTTATGCAGCGTGGCACGGGAAACCGAAGTACCGGCCAGGGTAACAGGCTCAAACACACCGGTGGGCGTCAAAACGCCGGTACGGCCAACATTCACTTCAATATCCAGCAACACGGTCTCTTTTTCTTCGGGCGGGTACTTATAGGCTTCTGCCCATCGGGGGAATTTCGCCGTAGCACCCAAACCTTCGCGCTGCGCAAGAGAATTCACCTTAAGCACTGCGCCATCCACCGGATAATCCAAAGTTCCGCGTGTTTCGCCGAAAGCACGAATTTTCTCCACAACAGATTCAATGGAAGAAGAGACAAAATAGAACGGAGACACACAGAACCCCTGTTCTTCCAGCCACGCCAGCGATTCACTGTGAGAAGAAAATGTTACGCCCTCAGCCTGCTGCACATTAAATACAAAAATATCCAGCCCACGGGTTGCTGTGATTTTCGGATCTTTCTGCCGCAGGGAACCGGCGGCCGCATTACGGGGATTTTTAAACAGCTTCTCTTCGTTCAGTTCCTGCCGTTCACAAAGCCGGGCAAAGCTCGCTTCCGACATATATACTTCACCGCGAACTTCAAGATATGGCACAGGGTGCCGAAGCACTTTCGGCAGAGATGCGATGGTTTTAATGTTTTCAGTAATATTTTCGCCGGTTACACCGTCACCGCGGGTAGAAGCGCGTTCCAGAACGCCGTCGCGATATTCTACGGAAACCGACAGCCCGTCGATCTTGGGCTCCAGCACATATTCAACTGTCGGAACGATTTCACGCACACGTACATCAAAACTGCGCAGTTCATCTTCCGAAAAAGAATCGTGAAGGCTGAGCATGGGAACGGTATGCACAACTTCCTCGAAGGTGTTGTATACCGCAGCGCCCACTTTTTTAGTTGGAGAATCTTCCTCGGCGATTTCCGGGAATTCTTCTTCCAACGTCTGCAGCCGACGGTACAGCATGTCGTATTCGTAGTCGCTGATTTCCGGTGAATCTTCTGTATAATACCTTTTATTATGATAGGCGATCTGCGTCCGCAGTTCACCCGCCAACTTTTTTGCTTCTGTTAAATTCATGCCATTCTCCTGAAGGATATTTGATAGATACACGTTACAGTATACCACAAAACAAACAGACAACAAAGATTTTTATGAAATTTTATTTTCCGTACGCGGAATACCACCCATCCGGCACTTTCCCGACGATAACAGTCTCACTTAAAACGAAAGAAGTGCACACAATCTGTGGGTGGGAAAACCAGACAGCCCGTACCGTTATTTCGATATTTACATCCGCACAAATTCGGTGCAGCGTCTGATTTACTCCTGCATCCGAAAACTCATTCCTGAGATTGACCTCTGCAATGCCGTCCGGTTCAAGCCGAAGCGGAATCGGCGGTCCTTTTCCGCTGAGCAGCGTCAAAGGCGTAAGACTGCCCAATCTCACTGAAAAACCGCGAATCTCCCCCAGTTCTTCAATCACAGCGCTGCAAAGCTGCGTCTGCAGCTGCATCAGCCGGATTGTATCTGCCTGTATAAAAGCCACAGAACCGTCTTCCTGTTGTTCGATGTTTTCCAATGGCCTTTTGTATTCGAGCAGTATTCTTTCAGCTGCGGAATGAATCGCTTTCAAAGCCAGGCGACGAATCTCGTTTTCTGCAAACGCGGCCGCACGAGGTGCCAGCAGGACAGCTGTCAAAACATACAGAACCAAAGAGAATACCAACAATCGCCGAAAAAAACGCAAAATACGACAGGGACGATATTTCAAAAAACCACCTCCATAGCAAAGGCATCTTCTACCAAACTATGTGGAGGTGGTCATTCTGTTACAAATCGCGAAGCGCGCGCACCGTTCGGGCCAGAGGAAGGCCGACAACATTGTTGTAATCGCCTACAATACGGCGGACCAGTACGGCACCAAGCCCCTGGATACCGTAACTTCCAGCTTTATCCATCGGTTCAAAAGAAGCAACGTAGGCTGCAATTTCTTCTTCGCTCAATTCGAAAAATTCAACTTCGGTCGTTTCGGCAAAACAAACCGTTCTTTCTGCAGAACAAATGCACACACCGGTGGAAACCGTATGCACACATCCGGAAAGCATGCGCAGCATAGCTTTCGCCTCTTCTTCGGAACCGGGTTTTCCCAATGCTTTTCCATCGAAAAAAACCAACGTATCTGAGCCGATTACGGTTGCATCCGGATGAGCAGCGAATACATCTTCTGCTTTCAGACGAGCAAGTGCCATCACTCGTTCTTCCTGCGAAATATCCTCCGGCATGTTTTCTTCTACCGTGGAAGGAATCACTTCAAACGCAAGACCGGCCTGCAGCAGCAGTTCACGCCGACGGGGTGAGGCAGACGCAAGAATCAGTTTCATCACACATCATACCCGTTGGGATTCTGAGACTGCCAACGCCAGGAATCCTCACACATATCACGCAGAGAACGTTCAGCGCGCCAACCAAGTTCTTCGTATGCCTTTTTGGGATCAGCATAGCACTCGGCAATATCGCCGGGACGGCGATCGCCGATCACATACGGAATTTCACGGTCAATGATTTCTTCAAAAGTATGCAGAATATCCAGCACAGAG
>JAFYOA010000387.1 GCA_017547865.1 Clostridia bacterium | reverse complement strand
CCACGCCCTGCCTACTTTGGGAGATATTGACTGGAACGCCACCATGGCGGCTTTCAAGGAAATCGGTTACAACGGCGTGCTGAGCGTGGAATATTCCCACGGCGTGCAGCCGGAGCATCTCGTTGGACCTTTCCTGGATTTGACCTACAAGACCGCAGAATACCTGTGGAGCCTGTGAGGAAAACAGCATGCAGAAGCTTTTTGAAGAATACCGGGCGCTGTATTCCAAAACCCTGACGGAAGAAGTGGTGCCCTACTGGCTGAAATACGCCCAGGACCCCAGCGGCGCCATCAATAACTGCCTGGCAGAAGACGGCACCGTGCTTTCCAAAGACCGGTACATCTGGTCCCAGGGGCGGGCGCTGTGGACATTCTCTGCCCTGTACAACCGGGTGGAGAAAAAGCAGGAATACATCGATTTGGCCCACGGGCTGTTCCGTTACCTGTGCACCGTAAAACCCGGAGAAGACGGCAGGTGGAACTACCTGTACGATGAAGCGGGAAATGTTCTGGAAACCGACACCAGCATTTACGTGGATGGTTTTGTGCTGGCGGGCATGACGGAATACTACCTGGCCACCGGCAATGAAACGGCCAAAGAACTGGCCCTGGCTGCTTTTGAGAACAGCTGGAAGCGCATCTGCACCCCCGGTTCCTACCGGGTGGCGCCCTATATCATTCCCGATGGGATGATGACCCACGGCGTGCATATGATCTTTTCCTTCTTCTACGAGCAGCTGGGCAAGGCTGCCGGGCGGGAGGATATCCGTGCTGTGGCCCATAGACTGGCAGTGGAAGTGCTGGAAAAGTTTTATGTGGAAGAAAAGAATGCCATTCTTGAATTTGTGAACGTGGATGGCAGTTTTTCCGATACGCCGGAAGGACGTGCCTGTGTGCCCGGTCACGCCATTGAATGCATGTGGTTTCTTATCACCCTGTTTGAGAGCAGAGGAGAAACAGAGAATATTGCCAAATGCTGCCGGCTGATCCGCCGCCACATTGAGCTTGCCTGGGATGAAGAATTGGGCGGCCTGCAGCTGGCGCTGGATATCGACGGCAAAGAGCCGGTGTTTTGGCAGAAAGCCACCTACAAGCCCTGGTGGGTGCAGTGCGAAGCCCTGGTGGCCACGGCCTATGCCTATAAGCACACCAAAGATCCATGGTTCCTGGAAACCCACAAAAAGGTGCAGGCATTTGCCTTTGCCCATTACCCCAACGGGTATGGTGACTGGTACAACTGGCTGCAGCACGACGGCAGCATCGGAGAATCTGCCGCTCTTCCGGTGAAGGATCCTTTCCACCTGCCCCGGGCGCTGATCTTCCTGCGGGATGTCTGGGGCAATATGGAATAAATTTAAACCGCTTGCTGTTTGGCAGGCGGTTTTCTTTACACAATTTTTACATTTTACTCCGGAAGTATTGTGCGGTGCGATCAATTATGCTACGATTGTGTTGGATCAAAAGCGACTGGGGGATTGGATATGAAAGAGTTTTTTGCCTATTTCTTTGGGCAGGGTACAGAGGTGGAGTTCTCTATTTTTACACCGGCGCACGTGCTGCCTATTCTCGTGATGGTGGCGTTCATTCTGCTTATCGCACGTTTCCGCAATGCTCTGCGTGAAAGCCGTTGGGAAAGCGCCATTCGCCACGTGCTGGCTTTTGCGCTCATCATTTCCGAAATGTCTTACTACTGGCGGCTGGTGGGCGTGCCTTCCTTGGGTCCCAATCCGGTGGATCACCTGCCGTTCACGGTGTGCGGCTGGGCGGTGGTGTTCTGCAGCTATATGGTGATTGGGAAAAACCAGACTCTGTTTGATATTGCCTATTTTTGGTTGTTTTCCGGTTCTCTGTTTGCGTTGCTTACCCCCACGGTCATTACATATGCCGGGCCCACCCGGTTCCGTTATTATCAGTTCTGGCTGGAACACACCCTGGGTTACATTTCCATTTTCTACATGGTGTTTGTACACAAAATGCGGCCGTATGTCCGTTCCATGGTGAAATCCTATGTGGCTCTGGCCGTGCTGGCGGTTATTTCTTATATGGTCAATACCATGATCGGCCCCGGTGCAAACTATTTGTTTATGGCCCGACCGGAAAGCACGCCGTCTGTGCTGGATATTCTTCCCTCTAATTTTGCACTGCGCATTTTAATAATGGCAGCGGTGGTTACGGCAATGTACCTGTTGGCATACTTGCCCTGGTACCTGAAAGACAAAAAAGAAAAAGCAAATTTGTAAAACCAACCGCAAAGCGAAATGCTCTGCGACTTTAGAATAAAAACAACAGGGAGGCATTTGTATGAATCCGAATCTGGTTGAAATTAAAAGCTACGACGGCGAGGGCTTTCGGCCCCTGGTGGTGTTTGAAAGCTGGCGCGTTGCCATGCTGAATGACTGCCCGGAAAAATACCGCCGGGAAACGCTGGAATATGTGGAACGCCACCGGGAGACCGATGAGATCTTTGTGCTGCTCAGCGGTGAGTGTACGCTGCTCATCGGCGGCAACGGTGATGCTCCCACCAAACTTGAAGCGCTGCCTATGGAGCCCTTCAAGGTGTATAACGTGCGGAAAGGTGTGTGGCACAACCTGCTGGGCCAGCCCGGCATGCGCCTGTTTTTGGTGGAAAACGCCGATGTTTCCCTGGAAAATTCCGATCGGTTCACCGTAACGCCGGATATGCTTCCGTAAAAAAATAAACAGCCCGCTTCCCTCAAAAAGGAAGCGGGCATTTTTTTACCACAAAAGCGGGTTTACAGAGCAGAGATCCACCACGTTTTCTGTCATGGTGATGCCGTAGGAGAAGGTGACGTTGTACTTCGCATCGGCGTTGGCGCGGGTCATGCGCAGCACCAGCCGGTTGTCGCCTTTTTTTAGTTTTACGGCGGGAATATGCACATTTTCGGCGGTCCAGTTGTCGCAGTTGTCCCGGCGGGCCAGCAGCTCGCCGTTCAAATACAGGGCAAAGGGGGAACTGTACCCCACGATCACGAAGAGGTCGCGCTCTTCTTCGCTGCGGATCACCCGGGAGAGATAGGCCGCGCAGGGGCCTTTGAATCCAAAGAGATCATCCATGCGGAAGCTGTCCTGGGGAAT
>JAFYOA010000386.1 GCA_017547865.1 Clostridia bacterium | reverse complement strand
CGGCGGCATCGACAGCCCCGTGGCGGCCTGGATGATGGCCCGGCGCGGCCTGGAACTGACGGGCATTCATTTTGCCAGCCCGCCCTACACCAGCGAACGTGCCGAACTGAAGGTGAAGCAGCTGCTGGGCAAGGTGGCTGAATACAGTGGCCGTATCCGCATGTACACCGTCGGCATTACGAAGATTCAGGAAGAGATTCGGGATAAGTGCCCGGAAGAACTGTTTACCGTGATCATGCGCCGGTTTATGATGCGCGCGGCAGCCAAACTGGCAGAAAAAGAAGATTGCGGCGCCCTGATCACCGGCGAAAGCCTGGGCCAGGTGGCCAGCCAGACCCTGCAGGCCATTGCCTGCACCGATGCCGTGGCCGATATGCCGGTCTTCCGTCCCCTCATCGGCACGGATAAAGCTGAGATCATCAAGACCGCCCATCGGATCGATACAGTTGATATTTCCATTGAGCCCTACGAGGATTGCTGCACGGTGTTTACGCCCAAGCACCCCCGTACCCGCCCCAGCCTGAAGTACGTGGAGGAAGCCGAAGCTGCGCTGGATGTGGAAGGTCTGGTGGAAGACTGCCTGAAAGACCTGCGCTGGACGATGATCTACCCCAGCCGTGCCTGAGCAGAGACGTTTGTGCAAAGCACGGTAATGTAAAAGTTTCGACGACCTTTTCAAAGGTCGTGGGTTGTCAGGGCGAAGCTCTGACTCGCGTTCCGCAGAACGCGAAACTTCTTCACCTTGGAAGCGCTCGAAAAAGGTGAATTCGTTGCTTGCAACGAAGAGGGAAAAACCTGCAAGTGAGGTTTTTCCCTGAAAATCAATTTCTCGGGTGGGATACCAGCTTTTTATATCACAAAATTTTTAGCGAAATGCTAATGAATTTAAATGGAGGAATGTATTATGGCACTCATCACCGGTACTCATCACGTTGCTCTTCGGGTCACCCCCGAAAAGTACCCCACGGCGTTTGATTTCTACGCCAACACCCTGCAGATGCCCGTTCTGCGCACCTGGAACGACGGCAAATGCGCTATGCTCTCCACCGGCAATTCCATTGTGGAACTGCTGACCACCGAGGGCGCTCTGCCGGAAAACGGCATGTTCCAGCACCTGGCCCTGGCCACCGAGCAGGTGGACGAGATCATCGACATCGTTCGCGGCATGGGTCTTGAAGTGACCATCGAGCCCAAGGATGTTGTTCTTGGCGCCAACCCCGGCCTGGCCGCCCGCATTGCGTTCTTTATCTCTCCCACCGGCGAGACCATCGAACTGTTCAACGAAAAGGGCACCGTGTAAGCCCATAGGGGCCCGCAGCCGCGGGCCCTTTGTCTTTTGTTTTTAAAGGAGAACGTTATGTCTGCTGAGATCTTATCCGTTGGCACAGAGCTGCTTTTGGGCCGGGTGGTAAACACCGATACCGCCGCTGTGGCCCGGGCGCTGGCCGATTTGGGCATAGACCTGCTGCGCACCGAAGTGGTGGGGGATAACGATGCCCGCCTGTTCGAGACGGTACGCGCCGCACTGGAACGCTGTACCCTGCTCATCACCACCGGCGGCCTTGGCCCTACGGGCGATGATATTACTAAAGAAACGGTGGCCCGTGCCGCCGGTCTGCCGCTGCAGATGCACGAAGAAAGCCTGCGCACCATCGAGGCCCATTTTAAGGGCCGGGTAATGGATGAAAACCAGAAAAAACAGGCCATGCTGCCCGTGGGCTGCACGGTCTTTGCAAATAACCACGGCACGGCCCCGGGCTGTGCCTTTACCGCCGATACCGGCTGCATGGTGATCATGCTGCCGGGCCCGCCCTCTGAGCTGGAACCCATGCTGCTGGAAAGCGTGGTGCCTTTCCTGGCAGGGCGCAGCGGCGCTGTTATCGTGCCCCACGATATTCATGTGTACGGCCAGGGCGAAGGCCATGTGGCCGCGCTCATCGATGACCTGATGTACGGCGCCAACCCCACCGTGGCCACCTATGCAAAAGACGGCGAAATGTTTGTGCGTGTGGCTGCCAAAGCCCCCACCGTGGCCGAGGCCGACGAGCTTTGCGCCCCGATGATCGAAGAAGTAAAGCGCCGCATCGGCGAAGAATTCATCTACGCCATGGATATTGATTCTTTGGAAGAAACCGTGGTGCGCCTGCTGAACGAACAGCACAAGACCATTGCCACGGCAGAATCCTGCACCGGCGGCCTGCTTGCCAAGCGGATCACCGATGTTTCCGGTTCTTCCGATGTTTTTGAGATGGGCGCGGTGACCTATGCAAACCGCATTAAAGAAATGGTGCTGGGCGTGCAGCACGAAACGCTGGAGAAATTCGGTGCCGTAAGTGCCGAGACCGCCCGGGAAATGGCGGAGGGCATTCGCCGTGCCGCGGGCAGCGACGTGGGCATTGGCATTACCGGCATTGCCGGTCCCGGGGGCGGAACCGCAGAAAAACCCGTGGGTCTGGTGTACATTTCCATGAGCACCGCCGACGGCACCTGGGTGTATCGCAAAACCACCGGTGCGCGCACCCGTTCCCGCAGCTGGAACCGTCATACTTCTGCCTCTTTCGCGCTGGATATGGTTCGCCGCTACCTGACCGGCCTGCCCATGCCGGAAGGAACGGTGAAAGCATGAGCAAGCGCTACAGAAAACCGGCCAGAACGCAGGAAAAAACGCTGCGGGTGCTGGTGTACAGCCTGCTGATGTCTGCCTTTGCGCTGGTGTTTGTCTATTCCGGCAGTACGCTGGTGTGGAATATGTGGGTGGAACCTGCCCAAAATACGGCGGTGAACAACGAGATCCGGGAGATCTACACCCAGGCAATGAACAGCAAGGAAGAAGCGCCGGATCATACCCCGGGCACAGCCGGTGACTCCGTTGGCGGAATCGAAGACGATGCTCCCCGCCGCACAGAGGCGGTGCGCCGCCTGGCAGAAGAAGTGAACGGCGATATCGTGGGCTGGCTCTCCATCGGCGGCACGGTCATCGACTACCCGGTGCTGCAGACTTCTGCCGCGGGTGGGGAATATTACCTGTACCGCAATTACAAGGGAGAACACAGCCGCCATGGCAGTGTGTTTCTGGATGCTGCCTGCAGCCCCGCCGGGGATATGCAGGTGCTGTACGGCCACAGCATGAACGATGGCTCCATGTTCCGCTCTTTGGTGAACTTCGGTGATCCTGCGGTGGTGGCGGCTTCGCCGGTCATCCGGTACGATACTGCCGACGAAGCTTCGGAGTGGCTCATTGTTTCTGTATTTAAAACAAACACCCTGCCCAGTCAGGGCAAGGTGTTCAACTACATTCGGGATGATTTTGATTCTGCGGAAGACAAACTGAATTACATTTACCAGGTGATGCAGCGCTCCATTGTAAACACCCATGTGGGCGTGAACGAGAACGACGACCTGCTGGTGCTCTCCACCTGTTCTTATGAGTTCAGCGAATTCCGCACCGTGGTGGTGGCCCGCCGCCTGCGCCCGGGCGAAAGCCTGCCTGCCGTGCAGGTTGAATTGGCAGAAAACACCCTGTACCCCGCCTGCTGGTATCGCCGTTACGGCGGAGAAGCCTTCCCCTGGCCGGAGGACATCGCCCTGGCCAAGGAGTGGGATCTCATCGATTGGCATCGATAAATTCCAGCAGTTCCTGCGGGTCGGCGGCAATCACATCCGCGCCGTCCCGGCGCAGCTCTTCTTCTCCCCGAAAACCCCACAGAACGCCGGCGGCAACAGCCCCGGCGTTTTTTGCTGTTACCATGTCGCTGCCGGTGTCGCCTACATACAGGCAGTTGGCGGGGGCAATGCCCATGGGGGCCAGCACGGCGTAAACACCGTCCGGTGCGGGCTTTTTGGGAATATCGGCCCGTTGGCCCTGCACCACCGCAAAGGCATCGGCGGGGAACAGCCCGGCGGCCACGGCCCGGGTCATGTCGTCCGGTTTGTTGGAAAGCACCGCGCAGGGAATATCCCGCTCCCGCAAAGCTTGCAGCAGCTCAAAAATACCGGGGTAAACGGTCACATCCCGCATGGGGTCGGCAGCGTACAGCCGGTCGTACACGGCGCCCACTTTTTCATACAGGGTATCGTCCACCTGCCCGTGAATATGCCGCAGCATGCGGCGAATGAGGGAGTCCCGCCCGCCGCCGATGAGAAGCTTGTAAACCTCGGTTTCAATGGCGGGCTGGCCGCAGGTTACCAGGGCTTCGTTGGCAAAGCCGGCAATGGAATCCAGCGTATTGGACAGCGTGCCGTCCAGATCGAACACCACAGCTTGTATAGACATGGAAAGACCTCCGTAAAAATCAAACTATGGCAACAGTATACGGGGGAAAGGTGCGTTTGTCAATGCCGCAGCAAGGCGAAGACAGAGGGATTCCAAAACCGGGTTTTCTCGTGTAAATGAATCCCCCAGTCTTTTGCCTGCGGCAAAATCCAGCCCCCCTTTCACAAGGGGGCCTTTGGGATTCTGCAAACAAAAAGAAGCCACACACTGTGACCGTAGGGGCGGTCATTGGCCGCCCGCATAAATCAGCAGGCATTTTATTTAGAGGCACCCTGTAGGGTACGATGCTTGCATCGTACCGACTTCTCATACGCAGAGGATATGTTTGCCTCCCTTGAAGCACCCAGCTTCCCCGCGTGCATTTTACAATTTCTTCTTTACTTTTTTGCGGCGGCGCATTACAATAAGGCGTGGAAATACATTTCTTAAAAGGAGTGCTATAGATGG
>JAFYOA010000385.1 GCA_017547865.1 Clostridia bacterium | reverse complement strand
TGAAAACAGGCCCATACCAACGATCAGCATCACCGCACCGGCTAAAAACATCAGCATGGTGCCGGTGGGCATGGGGGTCAATGTAGCACTCAATACCAGCACGATCAACGCGATCGGCACCACACTGGCAAGTGCTTCCTGAATCTTCTCTGTCAACGCTTTATAAATACGCCTCACCTTCCCTTTCTGTCTCTCTGCTATACCATGGCCTTTCGGCCAAAACGATTTCAATTATTATTTTATCATAAAATGACCTGCACCCGCCCGTTAAGCTTACTATCTTAACGGAATCTTAACATCTCTATAATTAAAAAGCGGCAGGCACCTGCCTGTCGTTCTCAAAACGTGCTTTTTGTGCGGAAAACCACGACGATCTGTCTTCGATGCCGTACATTATTCTATAGTACACCACAATTCTCGACCGCGGTGCAAAACCTTTTTTCTCTTTTACTTTTTTTAAAAAACAAAAGCACAGCCCGGCGGAACTACCTTCCGTTAGTCTGCGCTTTTCAAGCCCAAAATATAATCCACAGAAACCTTGTACACCCGTGATAACGCAATCAATACCTCACTGGGTACATCCAACACACCGCTCTCGTAGCGGGAATATGTAGATTGGCTAATATTCAGTATTTTCGCCAACTGCGCCTGACTCAAATCCTGGTCCTCACGCAGATCACGGATTCTCTGATACATAATTTAATCACCATAGTCATAATACCCCATGCAAAAAACGCATATTTGAAATTATGCGAAATTCGCATGAGATATACTTTTAAGAGGTGATTTAACTATGTTAAAAGAAAAAACTGTTGTTTTTATTGGTCACAGCGAATGTTTCGGCATAGACGAAGCCGCGCTGACCGCCGCCCTTACCCAGCTGCTGCAGGAGGGCTTCCGCGTATTCCTCAACGGCGGCATGGGTGAGTTCGATTGGCTGTGCGCCCGCACACTGCACCGGCTTCGCCCTGCATTCCCCAACATTCACCAGGAACTTATTCTGCCCTATCTCGGCTTTTCTATACGGGAACCCGCCTATTTTGACGAAATTGTTTTTCCGGAAACGCTGGAAGGCATTCCGCACAAAGCCGCCATTCCCCGCCGCAACGATTATATGGTGAACCGCGCCGCTGCCGCCCTTTGCTTTGTAGAGCACGATTGGGGCGGTGCCGCACGCTCCCTTCGCCGTGCTGAAAGGCAAAGAGTACGCATTTTGCATGTGGGGAGAAAGCCATGACCGGGCCGCTTTTTGTTCTTGCACACCGCCTGTTTCCACGCTATAATTAAGGTAACAAACTCCGCTCGAACAGGAGGAAACACCATGAGCAACAAGCGAAAAAATATTCTGCTCATTCTTTCGGACCAGCAGCGTCTTGACACCGTGAGCGCCTATGGCAAAGACTGCATTTGCCGCACCCCGAACATCGATGCCCTTGCCGCCGAAGGCATGAAATTTGAAAACTGCTTCACCACCTCTGCCATCTGTGCGCCCTCCCGCGCCAGCGTAATGACCGGCCTGTACCCCCACAAACACGGGGTGGTGGATAACTTTACCGATATTGCCGAGGGCACGCCTCTGCTGGGTGACTGCATGCGGGACGCCGGCTACTACTGCGGCTACGCAGGCAAGTGGCATGTCTCCCCGGGCAAAACCCCGGGCGAATGCGGATTTTCCGACAGCAAACCATTTATGGGCTATGCCTTCCCCGGCAGCCAGGTTTTCCCCAGCCTTAAATTCAACCAGCCGCCGGATAACAAGCCCAACTACTACGAAGAATACCTGAAAGAAAAAGGCTTTGAGAACATCGACGTTTCCAACGGCTTTTTGGGCGATAATCCCGCCCTGCAGATTCAGGAGATGTTCTGCAAGCACGAAGGCCCGGTGGAAAGCACCATCGAATATTTTGTGGCCGATGAGACCTGCCGCCTCATCGATATTGCCAAAGAACAGGACAAGCCGTTCTTCCTGTGGGCGAACTTCTGGGGTCCCCACAGTCCCAGCATCGTGCCGGAGCCCTACTACTCCATGTACAATCCGGAGGATATTCCGGAACACCCCAGCTACTGCGATACATTTGAAGACAAACCCTACGGCTACTATCTCTCCGAAAAAATGTGGGGCCTGGGCAACTACGGCTGGAAAGGCTTCCAGGAAATTGCCGCCCGGTACTTTGGCCACTGCACCATGATCGACGATATGGTGGGCATGATGGTGCAGAAACTGAAAGACTGCGGCCTGTACGAAGATACCATCATCATTTACAGCGCCGACCACGGCGACTGCCTTGGCGCCCATAAACTCATCGAAAAAGGCGCCTTCACCTTCGACGAGATCTACCGCATCCCCATGGTTGTGAAAGGCTTGGGCACCACCGATAACGAAAGCATTGTTACCCTGCAGGAACTGATGCCCACCCTGCTGGATGTAGCCGGCGTGCAGCCGCCCAAACCCGTGGACGGCGAAAGTCTGCTGCCCCTGATGACCGGCGAAAAAGAATCCAACGGCCGGGAGCATTTCTACGGGGAATACCACAACCACTTCTACATTGCCCGCCAGCGCATGGTGCGGGATCTGGATTACCAGTTCACCTTTAACGAAAGCGAAAAAGGCGAACTGTACGATCTGAAAAAAGATCCCTACCAGCTGCACAACGTATGCTACGATCCCGCTTATGCGGATATCAAAAAGAAATACATCGAGATCATGTCTCAATACATGAAGGAAACCAACGACCCCGCCGGCGTTTGGTTCCACCGCATCAAGGAATTCTACTAAGGAGACGACTATGCATAAAATCATCCTGAACCCCGACCCGCAGCTGGCTTTTCATACCGAAGTGATCCAGAAAGAACTGGACGCCTGCAAGGAGCAGGGCGGCGAAGTGGCTCTTGCTGCCGGTGAATGGCGTATCGCCAGCCTGCGACTGTATTCCAACACCACCCTGCGCCTGTGCGCCGGGGCTCACCTTACCTGCAGCGCCAACTGGCAGGACTACACCAACTGGAACGTGCCCACCACGTTGGGTCATGTGCACAGCCCCTTCATTCAAAAAGTATGGAACATCCCCGCCCATTATGTCAATGCGCCCATCACCGCTTTTGAGGCAGAAAACGTAGCGGTCATCGGCGAAGAGGACAGCTGGATCGACGGTGCGGATTGCTTTGACCCCAACGGAGAAGAAAAATTCCGCGGCCCCATGGGCATGACCTTCTGCAAGTGCCGCAATGTGACTCTGCAGGGCTATACCTATAAGAACTCTGCCAACTGGTGCCACCAGCTGGATAGCTGCACCAATGTACACATGAAGAACGTTACGGTACTGGCCGGACACGACGGCATCAATGTGCACCACTGCACCGGTGTTTGGGTGGAAGACTGTGATTTCCAGACCGGCGATGATTGTGTGGCCGGCTACAACGCCGAAAATATTGTGGTGCGCCGCTGCCGGCTGAATACTTCCTGCAGCGGGTTCCGCATTGGCGCCAAGCACCTTTTGGTGGAAGACTGCGAATTCTGGGGGCCGGGCATCTATCCCCATCGGGTCTCCGGCCGGCACAACACCCTGCGCGCCTTTGAGTACTACGCCATGGAATACGACAAGTGCGAAAAGGACAGCGAAGACTGGCTGATTCAGAACTGCACCTTCTCCGGGCTGGACAGCTTTATCCACTATAATTATGGAAGCGATTGGATGCACAACGCCCGTCCCCTGCGGGATGTAACCTTCCGCAACCTGAAGATCGACGGTCTATGCCAATCCTCTCAGCTGCGCACCCTGCCGGAAGCCCCGCTTTCCGTCACGCTGGAAAATGTTTCCGTTACCTGGCGCAACGGTCTGCCCACCGAAGGTCTGCTGGATATTTCCGATGCCGTTTCTCTGCATACGCGCAACGTATCTGTACAGGGCATTACACTGTAATTTGAAAAAGCTCTCTGCCGAGGCAGGGGGCTTTTTTCATAATATTCTCTTTAACGGAAAAGCTAAATCTTGCCGTAATTTTCACGGTACGAAAAAAGAAAAGACACCGCTCGTGCCTCTTCTCCTTTCTACGATAAAAAATGTTTTTGTTTTTCATTTTAATTCTTATATCGAATTATTTTTGCATTGTTTTTACTATAATAATAAACAGCAAAAATTCGATTCCCAGAGAGGATGATATGTTATGCCGAAACGCACAGACATCAACAAAGTACTCATCATCGGCTCCGGCCCCATCATCATCGGGCAGGCC
>JAFYOA010000384.1 GCA_017547865.1 Clostridia bacterium | reverse complement strand
TACCGGTTTTCCGCAAAGAAGAAATGCGGAACTCACGGCCAATATCGAAGGCGATGAAACCCAAAGCAACTTCGGAGATCAGCGCCAGAGATTTAACAGCTTCAATGGAACTGAAACCAAGACCCTCAATGTTCAACCGGCCGAGGAAATACGGACCGATGAGGATGCCGGCCACCAGATAAGCGGTAACAGACGGCAATTTGAGCGGCTTGACAACACGCGTCATCAGCATACCGGCGATGAGCGCAGAAGCAATTTGGAACAGGAGCGTCATATAAAAGACCTCTTTTAAAATGGAATCACATCGAAAAAAGTACATCCCGATGTGCAAGAGAGATTTTATCACTTTTGTCAATCTCCGTCAAGGACAAAAAGCAACAAACTTTGTACAACAGAGGCTCGTTTTTCGTCGATTTTAAAGTGCTTTTCTATTAATTTTACCCCATATAAACTTACCGTTAAGAAATGCAGAAAGAGAAAGAACCCGCTCCCCTCTTGCCCGTTGTGCCCAGGCATGGTATACTGAAAAAAACACACCCGGAGGATACACCATGGAACACACACTGCGCACCGGCGCTGCCGAATGGGATGCCTGCCTGCAGGAAGAATACCGCAAGCCATATTACGCCGCCCTTTGCCAAAAGGTGCAGGCCGCCTATACCGGAGAAACGCCCGTTTTTCCGCCGCAGGAAGAGCTGTTCACCGCATTTCGGCTTACGCCGCCCTCGCACGTGCGCTGTGTTATTTTTGGGCAGGATCCCTACCACGAGCCGGGCCAGGCCCACGGCCTTAGCTTTTCCGTCAAAGAGGGCGTGAAGCTGCCCCCTTCCCTGCGGAATATTTTTAAAGAAATTGAAGCGGATACCGGCGCCCCCTGTGCCCCAAACGGCGATTTGACCTACCTTGCCGAACAGGGTGTGCTGCTGCTGAACACCGTGCTGACAGTGGAGCAGGGCAAGGCCAACAGCCACAAAAACTACGGCTGGCAAACCTTTACCGCCGCTGCCGCCCGGGCGCTGAACGTCCAGCCCCAGCCCATTGCTTACATTTTATGGGGGGCACATGCCCAGGCCATGAAAAGCACCATAGAAAACGCCGCCGGCCCCCGTCTGGTGTTGGAGGGTGTCCATCCCAGCCCGCTTTCCGCTTACCGGGGCTTTTTCGGCAGCAAGCCGTTTTCGCAGGTGAACGAATTCCTGCAATGCCATGGCGAAGCACCCATCCGCTGGGGGAACGAGCCGGAATTCCGGCAGCTGTCGCTGTTATAAATGAAAAATCCTGTGCACTCGGCGGAGTACACAGGATCTTTTTTATTTTGTCAGCTCTTTGATCGTCTCGTCCGGTTTCAGGGTCAGTTCCACCCAGGCGGGGCGAAAACCGCTGGCAATGGCATTGCGGGCCGAAGCGATGTTCGACCAGGCACAGCAATAGAAGGGAACCTTGCCCCGGGCAAGGATTTCCTGCGCCAGGCGGGAGGTGAGCGCCTTGGCCAGCCCCTGCCGCCGGTACGCCGGCAGCACGTCAATGCCGATCTGCCACATGTCTTCCCCATCGGCCGAAGCACCGGCCAGACCGACCAGTTCGCCATGATCATACGCCCCCATACCGATCACATCCAGATGCTTTCGGTTTTCGCACAGGGCATTGCCCCACTGCGGCACGTACAGCGGGCCAAAATCCTCC
>JAFYOA010000383.1 GCA_017547865.1 Clostridia bacterium | reverse complement strand
TGCCGAGCATTGCCTGGAAACGGCGATGATCGCCCATGCCTTGTGCCGCATTGAAAACAAATACTACGGCGGCGCGCTGGATGCCGAGCGGGCAGCGGTGCTGGCGTTGTTCCACGACGGAACGGAAATCATCACCGGTGATCTGCCCACCCCGGTAAAATATCACAGCGAGCAGATCCGCACGGCCTACGCCGAGGTGGAAAACTTGGCAGTGCAGCGCCTGTGCGCCCTTCTGCCGGAAGAACTGGCCGATGGTTATGAAGAAATTTTTTCTTACGGCAAAGAAGGCGACGACGCCCTGCAGCCCTATGTAAAGGCGGCGGACAAGCTTTCTGCCATTGTAAAATGCATGGAAGAAATGCGAAGCGGCAACAATGAATTTCGCAGTGCGGAAAAAACCCTGCGCAAAGCGGTGGAAGACATGCACCTGCGGGCTGCCGATCATTTTGTGGAACATTTTTTGCCGGCCTATGGGCTGGACCTGGATGAACTGAGCCGCTGATTTGGAAAGGAACAAGAATTTTGAAGATTGGTAACGTAAACATAGACGGCCAGGTGTGGCTGGCCCCCATGGCCGGTGTGACCGACAGCATTTACCGAGGCATCTGCCGGCATTTCGGCGCGGCGATCTGCACCACAGAAATGGTGAGCTCCCGAGCCATTGAATACAGCTACAACAAAACCTTTGAACTGATGCGCCTGGAGGAGGGTGACCACCCCGCGGCGGTGCAGCTGTTCGGCAACGAGCCGGATATTCTGGCCAAAGCCGCCGCCAAGGCCGTGGAATTTTCCGGCTGCGATATTATTGATATCAACATGGGCTGCCCTGTGCCCAAAGTGGCGGGCAACGGCTGCGGCAGCGCCCTGATGAAGAATCCTGCCCTGTGCGGCGATATTGTGCGCGCGGTGAAAAAAGCCGTGGATGTGCCGGTGACGGTGAAGATCCGCAAAGGCTGGGATAAAAACAGCGTGAACGCTGTGGAAGTGGCCAAAGCCTGCGAAGATGCCGGCGTGGATGCCATTTGCGTACATGGCCGCACCCGTGAACAGATGTACCAGCCGGTGGCCGACTGGAACATCATCCGGGAGGTCAAGCAGGCGGTTTCGGTGCCGGTCATCGGCAACGGCGACGTGGTGGATGCCCAGTCTGCCGCCAAAATGTTTTTGGAAACGAACTGCGATATGATCATGGTGGGCCGGGCCGCTTTGGGTGACCCGTGGATTTTCCACCGGATCAACGCCTACCTGACCGACGGCTGCCGTATTCTGCCGGAACCCACCGCTGCCCAGCGTGTGGTGGTGGTGCGCAACCACATCGGCGCACTGTGTGAAAAGATTGGCGAAGAACACGGCATGCGGGAGGCCCGCAAGCACGTGGGCTGGTACATGAAGGGCATGCGCGGGGCTGCGGATTTCCGCCGCCGTGCCGGAAGCCTTTGCACCCTTTCCGACCTGGACGAACTGCTGATGGATATGTATAAGGCCAATTGCGGGGAAGAGGAATAAACAGCAGAACTTTCTTTGGTGACATGCTGTAGGGGACGATGCTTGCATCGTCCCGCCGAATGCACTTTTTCGATTCGTGGCTTTATATTTTGCGGCTTTCATTCGGAAACCCCGGCGAGGGTTCCGAGGTATAGACTATACTGGTATTTGAATTCTGCGTGTCCTCCTGCGCTTAAGGAGCATAAGGAATTTCGCTCGTTGCGACGAGCGAGTCAGGGCGCCGCCCCGACACCCTGCAACCTTTAAAAAGGTTGACGAAACTTTTAACATATCTCTGTTTTTCGCATTTTATATTTTTGAAACAGGAGGTTTTTACCATGAGATTACTTGTACTGGACGGCAACAGCATTGTGAACCGTGCATTTTTCGGCATAAAACTTCTCACCACCAAAGACGGTACCTTTACCAACGCGGTGTATGGCTTTTTGATGATGCTGCGCCGCCTGCTGGATGAAGTGCAGCCCGACCGCGTGGGCATTGCCTTCGACCTGAAAGCGCCCACCTTCCGCCATAAAATGTATGCGGGTTACAAGGCCCAGCGCAAGGGTATGCCCCCGGAGCTGGCCCAGCAGATGCCCCTGTTGAAAGAAATTCTGTCTTCGCTGGGGTATACGCTTATTTCCTGCGAAGGTTTTGAAGCCGACGATATTCTGGGTACCCTGGCCGCGGCCTGTACCGCCCGGGGCGATGAATGCGTGATCGCCACCGGAGACCGCGACAGCCTGCAGCT
>JAFYOA010000382.1 GCA_017547865.1 Clostridia bacterium | reverse complement strand
TCAAAGAGGAAAGGAAAACAGCTATGTTTGAGAACTTAACGGTATTTCTTCACCGAAAGGAAGAACTTTCTGCAAGGATGTATGACCCAACCGTGGCGGCAGATCCCGAAAAATTACGTGCGGTTATGCAGGAACTTGCCGAAGTGACACCACTTGCAGATACGTATGCGGAATATTTGAATTCCAAAAAAGCAAACGAAGAAGCGCGTGTTATTCTGGATGAGACAAATGACCCGGAGTTGCGGGAAATGGCGCTGGAAGAATTGCGCGAAAGTGCCGGTAAGATGGAATTACTGGATGAAGAACTTCGCTTGCTTTTGCTTCCAAAGGATCCGCGGGATGAGCGCAGTGTGGTTGTAGAGATCCGTGCCGGCGCCGGCGGGGAAGAAGCTGCCCTGTTTTCTGCCGATTTGTACCGTATGTATTCCATGTATGCGGAGCGGCAGGGATGGCAGACAGAAATTGGCACCCTGAACGAAACCGAATTGGGCGGCATCAAGGAAATTGGCTTTATGATTGAAGGCAGCGGTGCTTATTCCAAACTGAAATTTGAAAGTGGCGTGCACCGCGTGCAGCGTGTCCCTGTTACCGAAACGCAGGGCAGGATCCAGACCTCCACGGCTACGGTAGCAATTATGCCGGAAATTGACGATGTGGAAGTAAATGTTGATCCAAAAGATCTGCGGATCGATACATTTCGTTCCAGCGGTGCCGGTGGGCAGCATATCAATAAGACTTCTTCAGCTATCCGTATTACACACTTGCCCACTGGGCTGGTTGTGGAATGTCAGGATGAGCGAAGCCAATATAAAAATAAAGACAAAGCGATGAAAGTGCTGCGAGCCCGCTTGTACGATATGGAGCAACAAAAACGAGACAGTGAAATCTCGGAAGCACGGCGTTCACAGGTCGGAACCGGAGATCGTTCTGAACGGATCCGTACATATAACTCCCCCCAGGGAAGAGTTACGGATCATCGCATTGGGTTGACGCTGTATCGCATTGATGATATTATGAACGGTGACATCACGGAATTGATTGATGCTTTGAATGCAGCCGATCGTGCTGAAAAACTGCGCGAGGCCATGGCATCAAACGAAGGGTAACCGCAGGAGAATGGAATGGAAACTTTATTTTTACATGTAAATGATCCCGGTGCGATTGAAAGGGTTGGCGATATCCTTCGCTGCGGCGGTTTGGCGGCAATTCCTACAGAAACTGTGTACGGTTTGGCTGCCAACGCATTAAACGGCAAAGCGGTTGCCGGTATTTTTGCGGCAAAAGGCAGACCGGTAGATAACCCGCTTATTGTGCACATCTGTGATATTTCCCAATGGGAAAGCCTGGTGCAGTATATCCCGGAGAATGCCCGACGTTTGGCGGAGGCCTACTGGCCCGGTCCGCTGACGATCATTTTACCGAAAGCGGATTGTATACCTGAGGAAGTCAGTCCCGGTTTATCGACGGTTTCCGTGCGTTTTCCGTCGCATCCGGCAGCCCAGGCTGTAATTCGTGCCGCCGGCTGTCCTTTGGCTGCACCTTCCGCAAATCTTTCCGGAAAACCGAGTCCTACAACTGCATTGCATGTTTTGGAAGATATGAATGGCCGCATCGATGCGATTCTGGATGGTGGCTCCTGCGATGTGGGTGTTGAGTCCACGGTGATCACGCTGGCAACGCCTGTGCCGCGTCTGTTGCGTCCCGGTGGGGTTACGCTGGAACAGCTGCAGGCGGTTCTTGGAGAAGTGGAAGTTGACCCCGCGGTGACCCATGAGCTTGCTGCAGGCGCCGAGGTCGCTTCGCCCGGCATGAAATATAAGCACTATGCTCCCCAGAGCGATGTGGTTATCGTAGGTGGCAGCCGGGAGAAGGCCGCCGCCTACATTCGAAACCACTTTGAGCCGGGCGACCGGGTGCTTTGCTTTGAAGAAGAGCTGC
>JAFYOA010000381.1 GCA_017547865.1 Clostridia bacterium | reverse complement strand
GCGGTTTGTATGTGCTGCAGGGGGAAGGCACCCTGAACGGCACGGAAATCGAGCCCGGCAGCCAGGTGTTTCTGCCGGCAAATTGCATTGGCTGCACGATTAAACCAAAAGACGGAACCACGCTGGTGCTGATGCGCTTTTTTGGGCCGCAGGTGTAAGTTCTTTTTTGTAAATTGCATTGACCTGACCTGCCCAAAGGATTATAATGAAAAAAAGAATGCAGATAACTGCAGAACAGGGAGGATTACCAATGAGTGTTAAAGGTGACGGCATGAACTATGCCCCCAAAGGAAAAGCAGAAGCTGTTGTGGCCCCCGGCGAATTTGTGTTTGCCGCTGTAGCCCTGGAGCATGGCCATATTTACGGTATGTGCAACGGTCTTACCGAGGCCGGCGCCACACTGAAGTGGGTCTACGATAAAGACCCCAAAAAGGTGGAAGATTTCCTCAAGCGCTACCCCGACGCCAAGGCTGCACAGAGCGAAGAAGAAGTTCTGGCCGACCCGGAAGTGAAGCTGGTGGCCGCCGCTGCCATTCCCAACGAACGCTGTGCCCTGGGCCTGCGCGTTATGGCTGCCGGCAAAGACTACTTTACCGATAAAACACCCCTGACCAGCCTGGAACAGCTGGAAGCCGCCAAAGAAATGGCCGCTAAGACGGGTAAAAAATACATGGTGTACTACAGCGAGCGTCTGCACGTGGAAGCCGCTATTTTTGCCGGCCAGCTGATTGAGCAGGGCGCCATCGGCCGCGTGTTCCATGTGGATGGATTTGGCCCCCACCGCATCGGCGATCCCACCACCCGCCCGGATTGGTTCTATAAGAAGGAACAGTACGGCGGCATTCTCTGCGATATCGGCAGCCATCAGATCGAGCAGTTCCTGTACTACACCGGCGCGAAGGATGCCAAGGTGCAGTTTGCACAGATCGCCAACTACGGCCACCCGGATTACCCGGAACTGGACGACTTTGGCGATGCCATGCTGGTGGCCGATAACGGGGCTACTCAGCATTTCCGCGTGGACTGGTTCACCCCGGACGGTCTTTCCAACTGGGGCGACGGCCGTACCTTTATTGAAGGTACCGAAGGCTACATTGAAATGCGCAAGTACGTGAACGTTGGCACCAACGAGGGCGTGGGCAACCACCTGTACCTGGTGAACAAGGACGGCGAGCAGTATTTTGATTGCAACGGCACCGTGGGCTACCCCTACTTTGGCCAGCTGATCCTGGACTGCATCAACCGCACCGAAAACGCCATGACCCAGGAGCACGCCTTTAAGGCCGCTGAGCTGTGCGTTAAGGCGCAGATGATCGCCGATAAGGTTTTCCCGAAGGAATAAGAGCATAAAAAGAAGCTGCAGGTAAAACTGCAGCTTTTTCTTTTATATGTTTGCGTTGATCTCTTTGACGATTTCCAGGACGGTGATGCGGCCGTCCACCAGCATTTCGCAGACCTTGGGCGGGTTGGTTTCGTCCGCCCGGCTTTCCCAGTACAGTTCGGCCAGGCGCAGGTTTTCTGTTTTATCCGGCTGGCCTTTAAAGCATTTTTCGGCATCGCCTACAAAGCAGTTTCCGTCGATTTCCAGCTTCACGATGTGGTAGGTGGGGCGGCCAAGCCCGGCAAAAAATCGTCCCCAGCTTTCGGCTTCTGCCAAGGTTTTGGAAACATACAGGCAGCTCATTCTGGAAGGGTACTGCGGGTATTTTTTTTGCCGTACTTCTTCCAGCGCCAATTCGCGCAGGGCAACGGCGGTGTGGTGCTCCAGCGTTTCTGTGCGGAAAGCCGCCGGATTGGCATAAATCTCGTTTACGGCCTCTGCTTTTTCCAGCACTCTTTGGTATACACCGCTGTGGTGGTGCTCATCAAACAGGATTTGCTGCCCAACCTGCATGGGGCGGTCGGTTACAACATGGTATGCGATCATTCTTTTCAGCTCGTTTCTTTTTTATTCTTTAAAAGCCAGCGGTGCATCGCAGATGATCTCATCCACGCTGTCTTTGGTGCACAGGGTAAAGGGTTTGCATACGCCGAATTTGGATGAATCGCAGAGGAAATACTTCTTTTTTGCGTGGCGCAGCATTTGGCGGCGCATGGAAACTTCCTCTTCGCTCACATCGGTAATGCGCCCGTCTGCCGTGATGCCCAGGGAGGAAAAGAACAGCAGATCGGCGTTGATGTTTTGCAGAAAATCTTCGGCAGCGGCACCCAAAAAACAGCCGTTGCGCCCGTAATATGTACCGCCGGTGCAGATGAGCCGGATATTTTCACAATCTTCCAGTTCGGAACATACGCGCAGACTGTTGGTGATGATCGTCAGCCGCTTGCGGGAACGCAGGTGGCGGCACATACGGAACACGGTGGTGGAAGCGTCCAGAATAATGGTATCGCCGTCCTGTACGCGCTCGGCGGCCTGCTGCGCCACCAGTTCTTTGCCGTTGGGGTGAGAAATGTCCCGCAGTCCCACGGGAATGATGCTGTTTTTGTGGCCGGCCAGCAGCACTCCGCCGTAAATACGTTCTACATAGCCCTGGGATTCCAATGCCGCAATGTCGCGGCGTACCGAAGCTTCGCTGGCAAACACAGCCACCGCCAATTCCTTTATGGTGGTGCTGGGGTGCGTTTCCAAAAAATCCAAAATAGCTTTTTGCCGTTCAATCTGCAGCATAGCGGTTCTCCGTGTGAAAAAGTTTGAAAAAGTTTTACCGGTTGGGTGCAAATGTTTCTTTTTTTGCGGCAGGTATTGACTTTGCGCCCCGGAAAAAATACAATATGGACAGCAATATGATACTTCAATTCCAATAGAATTGCAATTGTTTTCAAAGTTTTTCATTTACAGGAGGAAATATACATGGCCATTGTTACCATTATCGGCTCGGGCATGATGGGCTCCGCCCTTGCGTTCCCGGCCAGAGAAAACGGCCACGAGGTGCGCCTGGTGGGCACGCACCTGGACCGCGAGATCATCGAAGCCTGCCGTGCCTCCGGCCGCCATCCCAAGTTTGTGAAGGATTTTCCTGCCGGTGTGCAGTATTATCACATTGAAGAAGTGGAGACCGCCATCGAAGGCGCCGATCTGATCATCGGCGGCGTAAGCAGTTTTGGCGTGGAATGGTTTGCGGAGAAGATCCTGCCCATTCTGCCGGAAACGACCCCGCTGATCACCGTGACCAAAGGCCTGATGGACACCGAAGACGGCTGCCTCATTACATACCCCGCCTATTGGCAGCAGAAGCTGGATGCCATGGGCAAAAAGCTGAGCCTGAATGCCATCGGCGGCCCCTGCACCAGCTACGAGCTGGTGGCCCACGACCAGACTGAAGTGGCTTTCTGCGGCTATGATCTGGAAATTTTGGCGAAGATCCGTTCCATTATGGAGACCGATTATTATCACATCAGCCTTTCTACCGATGTGACCGGCATTGAAAGCGCTGTGGCCCTGAAGAACGGCTATGCCCTGGGCATTGCCCTCACCATCGGCGAAAATCAGAAAAAGTTCGGCCTGGAAAGCGAACTGCACTTCAATTCCCAGGCGGCGGTGTTTGGCCAAAGCGTAAAGGAAATGTCCCGTCTGCTGGATTTCCAGGGTGCCGGCACGCTGGATAACCTGGCGGTGGGCGCCGGCGACCTGTACGTAACCGTGTACGGCGGCCGTACCCGGTTGGTTGGTATTCTGCTGGGCCGGGGGCTTACCATCGACGAAGCCAAGGCAGAGCTCAACGGTGTTACGCTGGAATCTCTGGTGGTGGCAGAGCGTGTGGCCCGTGCTATTAAGAAGAGCGCCGAGCTGGGCCGTCTCGACCTGGCTGATTTCCCCCTGCTGCTGCACATCGATGAGATTCTCACCGAAAAGAAGCCGGTGAACATTCCCTGGGATGAATTTCGTTTCGTGAAATAAAATTGATTGCTGCGCCGTTTTCCTGCTTGACAGCCGGGGAATGGCGCAGTATCATTTCTTTAAACACGAAAGGAGTTGTTTTTTATGCTGCTTACCATTCAAACCGGCGACGTTGTGGACGAACTGGGCTTTGAAGCGGGTTACAAGGTCCTGCGCGAGGCCGGGTTCGAGGCCATTGACTGGAATATTGACCACGCCTGGAACCAGGCAAAGATCCGCAAAGGAGAACTGAACGGCTGCATTTTTGAAAAGAGCCCGGAGGAAGTGCTGGCTTATTATGCAGAAGAACTGGAGTTCATCCGTAAAAACGGTTTTGTGATTTCCCAGGCCCATGCGCCGTTCCCAGCCCATGTAAAGGGCGTGCCGGAACTGGAAACCTACGCGGCAGAAATTTACAAGGGCTGCATCCGTCTGTGCGATTCCGTTGGCTGCAAAAACCTTATCATCCACGGCATTTCCTGCAGTTACGATGAACCCGAACTGACAGAAGAAGTGGTGTGGGAGAAGAACATTGCGCTGTACTCTTCTCTTATTCCTGTTTTAAAAGAAACCAACGTCACCGTATGCGTGGAGAACCTTTTTGTGGGCGGCAACCCGGTTACGGAAGGCACCTGCTGCGATCCCAACGAAGCGGTGAAGATGATCGATACTCTGAACGAAATGGCGGGGAAGACCTGCTTTGGCCTGTGCCTGGATACCGGTCACCTGAACCTGCTGCACAAAAACGTGACCAACTATATTCGCACGGTCGGCAAGCGTCTGGTGGCTCTGCATATGCACGACAACGACGGTGTTTCCGACCAGCACCTCATGCCGTTTGTGGGCAAGTTCCGCTGGAAGGAATTTTTGGCGGTGATGAAGGAAATCG
>JAFYOA010000031.1 GCA_017547865.1 Clostridia bacterium | reverse complement strand
TCACCATCACCTTGTTGGACATAACCTTCATGGTGCCGTTGGTGCCGTATACGGTGAACAGAACACCGTCGCTGTAGATGTCGCCAGGGGAGAATTCCAGCTCGAAGGTCATGCCGTTCTTGTACTTCAGCACAGCGAACATGTAGTCTTCGGCGTCGCCCTTGGCGTTCCACAGTTCCATTCTGGAATAGATCTCGGGCAGTTCATCGGAACCGGCGAGGTGCATGCAGCCTTCGATGGGGTGAGCGGCGTTGTTGCGCATGGAACCGCCTTCGCGGTACAGCAGGGTCTGCCAGTCATAGCGGCGGGCAAAGCCGTTCTGACGAGCGCGGACCAGCTTGATGTCGCCCAGCACGCCGGAGTTGATGACTTCTTCCATCTTCTGCCAGTAGGGATTGTAACGATACTGGTGGAAAATGGTGAACACGCAGTTGTTCTTCTTGGCGGCGTCGATCAGATCCTGAGCCTGTTCGGGGGTCTTGCACAGGGGCTTTTCGCTCAGCACGTTAAAGCCGTGGTTCAGCAGGTCCAGAGCAACGGGATAGTGCTCGTTGGAATAGGTGGAGCTGACCACCAGGTCGATATCAGTGCGGCCGTACAGGTCCTTGTGGCTGCCAAAGGTTTCGCAGCCGAAGTGCTCTTTCGCGGCAGCAGCACGGGCGGGATCGTATTCAACAACAGCAACCACATTGCAGATGTCGTTCATAGCGGAACGCAGGAATCTGCCGTGGATGTCGCAGCCGCTGCGGCCGTAGCCAACAATGGCAACATTTAACTTCTTCATTGGAAACAACTCCTTCAGTGAATCATTTTTGTGAAACAATGCCCAAGAGGGCTTACAGGCACATTGTAGCACACTGTAAAAATAAAGTAAAGGCCTGTCTTTGCGAAAGTAAAAAATCTCCTTTACATGCCCCGTGTTTGATGCTATTATGGAACCAAAGCCGGTGATTTTTCCGGAAAAAGGAGGACTGCTTTATGGCGGTAAAGACCATTGCCATTGTGCACCATACCCATACAGATTTTGGCTATACAGACCACAGCGAACGCACCAAAAAACAGCAGGTAAAATACGTAGACCTGGCGGTGGAATACGTGCTGAAGTCTTCGCACTACCCGGAAGGCGCCCGCTTTGCCTGGACACTGGAAGTAGGCTATGCCGTGCGCCAGTGGTGGCAGCAGGCCAATGAAGAAAAGAAACAGCGCTTTATGGAAGCGCTTGCCACCGGACGCCTGGAAGTGACCGGCCTGCCCTTTAACGTAACGGCGTTTATGGGCCGGGAAGAGTGGGAGACCGCTTTGCACTGGCTGCCGGGAGACCTGTGGGAAAAAGCCAATGTGCGCACCGCCATGCAGAACGATGTGAACGGTATGCACACCCCCGGTATGGAAATGGCCTGGGACCGGGGTGTGAAGACCCTGTGGATCGGGCCGAACTCCTACTACGGTGCGCCGCCCATGCCTACGCCCACGGCTTTTAACTGGGAAATTGCCCCGGGCAAAAAGATGTTTGTGTGGCTGAATGCCGGCTACGACAACGGTGTATTTATGTTCAACCCCAACTGGCGCGAAGGCCCGGTGCCCAATGTGGCAGACCTGCGCTACCGCGAGCCGGAAGCCGGGGATATCTGGGCTGCCGATGAGGCTTCTGTGCGGGCGGCACACAAACGCTGCCTGGAATGCCTGGCAGAAATTGAAGGCACCGGTAAAGATACAGACGATAGCAACGGCCCCACCAAAAGCCAGGTGTTCGGCGGCTATCGGTGGGAGACCCTGCCGGTCTCTGTGACCAGCCTGTGGCGTATGGATAACGACCCGCCCTTCTACCATCTGGTGGATTTTGTGGCCAAATGGAACGAACTGGGCCTGCAGCCTCGGCTGGAACTTTGCACTGCCGGCTGCGCCATTGATAAGATCAAAGCCGAGGTGGGGGAGGATATTCCCACCTACAGCGGCCAGTGGATCGACTGGTGGGCCAACGGCAATGCTTCTGCCCCGGTGGAAATGGCCTGCAACCGTGAGGCCAAGCGTACCCTGCGCACCGCAGCGCTGCCGCTTTTCGGCGAACTGACCGAAGACCAGAAGCAGACCGTGCGTGAAACCTGGGAGAACATCTGCATGTACGATGAACACTGCTTCAGCTCCTGGGCCAGTGTTTCCAATCCGTATTCTTTCTATAATCTCTCGCAGGCGGCGGAAAAGAATTGCTATGTGTACCGCGCACTGGATGATGCCCAGTGCCTGCTGGCCGAACGTGCCCGCGCCCTGACAAAGGACGATAAGAATAAGATCGTTGTTTTTAACCCCGGTGAAAAAGAAATGACCGCTTTTGTGGAACTGCCGGTGAACTGTATGCGTGGGGAATA
>JAFYOA010000380.1 GCA_017547865.1 Clostridia bacterium | reverse complement strand
TGTGAACCGTTTTGCTATCGCTACCGGCGCGATCTTCCTTGTTCTGTGCGGTCTGTGTCCCAAGCTGGGCGCACTGGTTTCCATCATGCCTCAGTCGGTCCTGGGCGGCGCTGCTGTTATGATGTTCTCCTCCATTGTGATCAGCGGCATTCAGCTGATCACCAAGGAACCCCTGAACGGCCGCAACCTGTCCATCGTGGCGGTTGCTCTGGGTGTGGGTTACGGCATGGGCGCCAACACCGGTATCCTGGCTCATGCTCCCGAGGCTGTGCAGCTGATCTTCGGCGGCTCCGGTATTGTTCCCGCCGCTATGGTTGCCATCCTGCTGAACATCCTGTTGCCGAAGGAAAAGAAGGTTCAGGAATAATCCAAATCGCATTCTGCAAATCCGAACATAACGAAACCGAGAAGAACCGCAAAAGGCTCTTCTCGGTTTTTGTTGTATAACAAAAACCGGCCGTGGGCATACACCCTCGGCCGGTTGGTGCTATTTAGAATGTGCGTCCGTTTTCCATTGCTTCCCGTTTCAGGGTGTTCAGCAGCTGCGGGTACAGCTGGCAGCTCATGCCGCCATCCACGATCAGTTCCGTACCGGTGATATTCTTGGACAGATCGGTGCCCAAAAACAAGCAGGCATTGGCCACATCTTCAAAATCAGAGATATCGCCGATGGGCGTGAGGCTACCGTTGACGATCTGGGTATTGCCCATCCGCACCCAGCGCTCCGTTTTAATGGTGCCCGGCAGCACCACGTTGCAGCGGATGCCAAAGGGGCCCAGATCCACCGCCAGGGCTTTTGCCAGGGCATTGATGCCGCCCTTGGAGGCAGAATACGCTGCCCGGTTGGGAATGGCGCGGTACGCTGTGTTGGAGCTGACAAACACCACGGCACCTTTCCCCCGCTGCCGCATACGGACGGCCGCCTGGCGAATCATGGTAAAATTCCACACCAGGTTGGTTTCAAATACCTTTTGGAATTCCTCCACCGGCACTGTCCAAAAGTCCTGCCCGGCGGCGGGGTCTTTGGGGTCAAAGCCCATGTTGGCGGCGTTCAGCACAATGGTTTCCACAAATTTGCCGGTGGTATCAATGTCGTTGAAAATATCGATGACCTGCTGTTCATTGCGGATATCGCACTCATAGCCCCTGGCAAACACACCGTAGGTTTCAGCCAGCTTTTGAGCGGCTTTTTCCGCATCCGGTCCGCGGCGGCTGGTAATGAACACATCCCACCCGTTTTTGGCAAACTGTTCGGCAATGCCGTAGCCGGTGCCGGTTTGGGCACCTGTAATGAATACTGCACTCATTTTATTTCCTCCCAATCACAAAATTCCCCAAATGTCAGCATAAAGGGGCGGTCGGCAATGGGAATGTTCTTCAGCACGCCGTTGTCTGTCTGCATGGCGTCGCTCAGTTTGTAAACCATGCCATCCATCAGGTCGGTCAGGTACAGTTCCCTGCCGCGCACGTATTCATTCATCTGAAAAGACACCGTGCCCTCGTAGGTTTCCGTCAGAATGTTCTTCGGCACCCAGTACATCATGGCCAGCGCGCCGTTCTCCCGCTTAAAGCAGAAGCTTGCCAAATTGATGGGATCAAGATCCATTCCCTGCAGACGAACGGAATCCAGCGAGACCCATTCACCGGGCAGGGCGCACACCTCGTACTCCTCTGCCAGCACACTGCAGAGGTTCTGCAGCGCGTAGTAAGAGGGCTTGGGCGTGTACGTACCGGAGGCCCGGCCATTTTCGTCGAAATCGGCACCCAACACGCCGAAGTAGCCGTAATCCAGGTACGAGGCTACATCGCCCACCATACCGTTGAGAGCTTCGATCATATCCATGCAGGAGAAGTAAGAGGCGAACTCCACGCCGCAGCCGATATCGGTGATGAGATGGCGCAGCAGGAATTTTGCCTGCTTGGTCTGTGTCCATGCACCGCCGCGCAGGGCACCGGCACCATCGGAACGGGACTGCGTTCCACTTTCGCCCTGGAAGATCTTCAGTGTGGGCTTATTGTACCTGGTGCGTATGTTCTTGAGCACTTCGATCCGGTCTTTCCAGATCTGATCGTTGACACTATACGCGTGGTACGAAATGCCGTCCAGGTAATCCAGCGTGCCGACAGCGGCTACTTCCTCGGTAAACGTATTGAAAGACAAAGCACAGAGCGCCAGGCCGATCACCTCGCAGGTGGGGTCAGCCGCCTTGCAGGCCAGGGCGGTGCGCTTGGTGAACTCCGCCAGCTCTTGGGCGTTGGGGCCGTGCTTCCAGCACCACTTGCCGTTGGGCTCGTTCCATACCTCGTAGTAGTGGACCCTGCCCTTAAAGTGCGCCACCGTTGCCGTAACATAATTGACCCAGGCCTGCCGTTCCTCTTCCGTGTGGATGGGCGGTACACCGACGGCACCGAAATACTTTTTTGCTTCTTCGCTGTAGAGGTCGTTGCCATAGCACAGGCACAGCCAGGGTTCCACACCAATGGCCAGCATATTATCCACCACGGCATCCAGCCAGGCAAAATTATACACGCCCTTTTCCCGTTCTGTACGCTGCCAGCCGGACTGCAGCCGCGCCCACTTCACGCCGGTTTCGGCCACAAAAGCGTAGGCCTTTTCCGGGTCGAACACATCGCGGTCCAGCTTTTCAAAGCCAAGACCAATGCGGGATTTTTTGATATCCACAGATTTTTTCGGGGTGATCTTCCCCACTTTGATCAGTCGTTCCATTGTTTTTCCTCCAAAATATCACTTTGCTCAGAAATAAAATTCACTCTTCGCCGGGCGGATATCGGTGAGCGCGCCGGTGTAATGGCGCAGCGTGTGCTTTTGGTAGGGGTGCTTCAGGCACTCCTCCTCATTGATCTCAATGCCCAGGCCGGGCTTATTCGGAATGGTGATGTACCCGTCCTTGTATTCCAGTTCCTCGTTCACCACATCCTTGCGCCATTCCACATCGCTGTACATAATTT
>JAFYOA010000379.1 GCA_017547865.1 Clostridia bacterium | reverse complement strand
CAGCGCAGTAACGCAGGTACCGATGTTCTGACCCATGATGATCGGGATCGCAGCCGCATAAGATACCGCACCGGTAACAGACAGCGCCTGCAGAATACCCACAGAAGCGGAGCTGGACTGGATGATGGCAGTGAGCAGCGCACCAACCAGCACACCCAGAATGGGGTTCGTAAACATAATGAACAGGTTCTGGAATTCCGGAATAGTGGAGAGACCCTTCACGGCATCGGACATGGTATCCATACCGAACATAAGGGTGGCAAAGCCCAACAGAATGGAACCCATATCCTTCTTTTTGCTGGACTTGGAGAACATCATGAAGATGGTGCCGATGAGCGCCAGCACAGGGGTAAACGACGTGGGCTTCAACAGCTTCATAAAGATGTTGTCGCTGGAAATGCCGCCAAGGCTCAGCACCCAGGCAGTAACGGTGGTACCGATGTTGGCACCCATAATTACGCCGATGGACTGGCGCAGGGTCATGATCTTGGAGTTAACAAAACCAACCACCATAACCGTCGTGGCAGAGGAACTCTGGATTACAGCGGTAACACCAAGACCGGTGAGGAAACCTTTGATCTTGCTGTCGGTCAGCTTGGCGAGCAAAGCTTTGAGTCCGTTGCCCGCGCGGCGTTCCAGGCCATCGCCCATCACTGTCATACCAAACAGGAACAGACACAGGCCGCCAATCAGGTTCAACACGTCAAAAATTGTCATTTTCTTTTCATCCTTTTTTACTTTTTCTTTTCACAACACACGATGCGGAACACATGTCCCTACACCAGAAGGAGCACCTCTCCCTCCAAGATATCATATTACATGAATTTGGTCAAAAAAGCAAGTTAAATCTGCGTTAAATCTACGTCAAATCTGTGTGAATCCTATGTAAAATATTTGTAAAAAAGGCAGCGTTTCACGTTTATAAGAAAGATAAAAGCTACGCCGTATTCTGCACACAAAATCAAAACAGCACCTCCCGCCGGGGACGTGCTGTTCTTAGGTTATTCTTTGTTATCTCTCTTCCAAAAATACAGGCAGTAGAAGATCATTCCCGCACTGAGCACACAGGCTGCGGCACTGCAGGCCATAGAGATGGCATCGTACCCCAACGGCGCCAGCAGCATACCGGCCAGGGTCAGCACCAAAATCAACAAAAGCAGAACGATCAGCGGGATGCGTTCATAATTTTTCATCGCGTTTCTCCTTTCAGCGGGCGGCGGCATAATCGGCCAGGGCATCCGCCAGGCAAACCAATTCTTCCATGGTCAGCTGTTCCGCACGGGCAGTGGGAGCCACGCCGGCAGCTTCCATCACAGCCTGCACCTCTGCCTTGGGGTAACCCATGGTGGCAGAAACGGAATTGAGCACGGTTTTGCGCCGTTGGGCAAAGGCAGCCTGCACGGTGCGGAAAAACATGGCCTCATCCTTTACCGCGTAGGGCGGCGTTTGGGGAATATTCAGCCGGATGACGGCGGAATCCACATTAGGCGGGGGCATAAAGCTTTCGCGGCCCACTTCAAACAGAACTTCCGGCACAGCGTAATAACGCACGGCGGCACTCACCGCACCGCAGGCCCGGGTGCCCGGGGCAGCACAGATCCGCTCGGCGGCTTCTTTTTGCACCATCACCGTCAGGGCCTGAATGGGCAGGTGCTCTTCGAGAAGCTTCATAATAATGGGAGACGTGATATAGTACGGAAGGTTGGCACACACCACCACCGGCATATCCGGGAATTCTTCTTTCAGAAGGCCGTGCACATCGATCTTCATAATATCGCCGTTGTGCACCTTTACATTATTCCGGTCGCCCAGGGTTTCTTTCAGCACAGGCAGCAGGCGGGTATCCAGCTCTACGGCAGCCACCTTTTTTGCCACAAAAGAAAGCTCCCGGGTCAGCACACCGATACCGGGACCAACTTCCAGCACGCCGGTGTTTTCATCGGCACCGCACAGGGCGGCCATTTGGGGGCACACGCTGTCATCCACAATAAAATTTTGGCCCATGGCCTTGGAAAAATGAAAACCGTGCCGGCGCAGCAAAGCCTGCACGGCATTGGGATCGGATAGAGAGATCATAGTCAGCTCCAAATCATTGTAATTTCCCCGCTGGGGGTCTGTTTAATTGTATCATTCCCCGGGGAGAAAGTAAAGCAGCTTTACGGTGAAAAAATTCAAATCTCTCTTGCGGTTGGGGGCGTATTGTTTTATAATTATGTTTACCGCGAAATTTGTCGAACTAAGAAAAAGGAGATGCCTTTCCATGCCAGCACGTCACGCCCGCTATGAACCCGTAAAAAGCAAAAAGACGTGGTTTTCCCCCGCAGTTCTTTGCCCCTGCCTTTGCCTGTATTTTGAACTTGTTTTTCACCTGCTGATTTACCGCTCTGCGGAAGGACTGCTCTTCCCCCTGCTGTTTTCTGTGCCCACCGGTATGCTGGCCGCTTTTGTGCTGGGGCTGTTCCCCCGCCGCGCCGGGCAGGTGCTTCTGCCGGTAATCACCTTCATTGCCACGGTGATCTATTCGGCCCAGGTCATCTATTACAGCGTTTTCCGCACCTTCTTCTCGGCGTATTCCATGGGGAACGGCGGACAAATCACTCAGTTTATGAGCGCCATTTTCCTGGCCATTGCCAAAAACTGGCTGCCCATTCTGCTGTTTTTGGTGCCGGTGGTCCTGGTGATCGTGCTTCGCAGCCGCATTCGGTACCGCATCGTCACCTATTGGCAGCCGGTGCTTTGCGGCGCTGCCGGTGCGCTGCTCTACGGCCTGTTGGTGCTTGTGCTTCCTTTGGGCGGCACAGGCTACGGCACGGCACACGAGCTGTACCACAACTACACCTCTGCCGAGCAGGCAGTGGAACACCTTGGTCTGGCGGTGAACATGCGGCTGGATATTCGCACCCTGCTGTTCGGCACCGATGACGGCGACCTGGACATTGATGTGCCCAGCACCACTCCCACAGCAAAGCCCACCCCTACGCCCTCTGCCACCTCTACCCCGGATACGCAGCCCACGGCGACCGCGGAACCCACTCCCGAGCCGCTGGATACTTCCCCCAATGTGCTGAACATTGACTTTGCCGCTGCCGCGGAAAACGCGCCCAACGAGGCCATCCGCACCCTGTGCGAGTATTTCTCCACCGTGACCCCCACCAACCGGAACGAATACACCGGCATGTTTGAAGGGTACAACATGATCTTCCTCACCGCGGAGTCCTTCTCTCCCCTGTGTGTGGACAAAGACCTGACCCCCACCCTGTACAAAATGGTGAACAGCGGCTTTGTGTTCAACAACTTCTACAACGGTCTGTGGGGCGTCAGCACCAGCGACGGCGAATACGTAAACCTCACCGGCCTCATCCCCAAGCAGAACGTATGGAGTATGAAGGTCTCCGGTGAACAGAGCAACGACATGTGGCATGTGTACGGCAAAATGTTCCGTGAAAACGGCTACAGCACCTATGCCTTCCACAACAACTACTACGATTATTACGACCGTGATATTTCTCACCCCAACCTGGGCTACGATTACTACGGCCTGGGCAACGGCCTGGATGTAGAAGAATGCTGGCCAGAATCCGACCTGGAAATGATGCAGAAGTCTTTGCCCTACTACATCGAAGACGATCTGTTCCACGTATATTACATGACCGTGAGCGGCCACATGGTATACGATTACACCGGCAATATGATGGCCTACCGCCACAGCGATGATGTGGCGCACCTGGATCATCTCTCGGTAGAAGCACAGGCGTACCTGGCCTGCAACCTGGAGCTTGACCTGGCACTGGAATACCTGGTGACCGAGCTGGACAAAGCCAGCAAGCTGGACAAGACCGTGTTTGTGCTGCAGGCCGACCACTACCCCTACGGCCTGACCAACGGCCAGTACAGTGAGCTGCTGGGCCACGAAGTGGACGAGACCTTCGAACTGTACAAGAACAACCTGATCATCTGGAACAGTGCCATGGAAGAACCGATACAGGTGGATAAGTACGCTTACGCCATCGATATCAATCCCACCGTGATGAACCTGTTCGGCATGCCGTACGATTCCCGTCTGCTGATGGGCCACGACCTGCTTTCCGATGCACCCCAGTTCATGTTCCTGCTTTCCCGCAGTTTTGTAACCGATGTGTGCATGTACAATAGCGACACCGATAAAGTTACCCCCATGAACGGCCAGACCGTTCCCGATGGGTATGTAAGCAGCGTACTGGAGGAGATCGCCACCAAGTACAAAGTTTCCGCCGCCATGCTGGAACAGGATTTCTTCGGCTACATACGCGATTACATTCGAACCGAATAAAAAAGATGACCTGCCCGGTTTTGGCCGAGCAGGTCTTTTTGTTGTTGAAATTATTTTTCCGGCATTTCCGTCCGCAGGGCGTCGTTCTGCCGGGTGGCCATGGCATGGTACTCATCGTAGGTCACCAGGCCGTATTTTGCCTTGATCTCTTCCAGAGAACAGCGTTCATCGCACACCGCCAGCTCGATCATATTGATCTTGCCGTCCACGTTGATGTACAGCCCGTCGCCGTATTCGGCGCGCAGAGCACCGATCAGGCTCACATGGTTATCGGTGTGGAAAATCTGCGAGCGGGGATAAATATACGCGGTGACCGCGGGATCCCAACGGTTGCCTTCGGCAATGGTATTGCCCATGCGGTCGATGATGCGGCACTCCATATTCCACACGGAAGTGACCACATAATAAGAATACAGCGCAGCGTAGCCATTGAGCAGATTGCCGCCGTGGTAAGCAGAAGGCCACACCACAATATCGGCGCCCTGCTTCTTCATCTCGCGCCAGTCGTCGCGCCAGCCCACATCAAAGCAGGTCAGCATGCCAATGCGGCCAATGTCGGTCTCAAACACCTGCACCTTATCACCGGGGAGAAAATTATTTTTGATTTCATTGGGCGTGATATGGCGCTTACGGCTCTTGCCAACGACGGTGCCGGTACGATCCAGCAGGTATGCGGTATTGTAGTGGAAACCGGGATAATCTTCCGATTCTTCTGTCAGGCT
>JAFYOA010000378.1 GCA_017547865.1 Clostridia bacterium | reverse complement strand
CAAGGTCCTTTTGCTCTCGATCGCTTTCAGTTTTTTGACCGCTTCTCTCGAGCGCTTGACTATAATATCAAATCCAGATCAATTTGTCAACACCTTTTTTGAAATTTTTTTAAGTTTTTTTCATTTTCTTTTTCGCTTTCAACTGCACCGCTATAGATTGTTGAAAATGTTATGTATTCCGCAAAATATAGATGTTGCAATTCTGAAGAAAATGCAGTATAGTTTGAAATATAATGGGAAAAGTTCTTTCTTTTGAGTTTTTCTTTTAAAAATCTTTTGAATTTTTTTCAAATTTATTTTAAAAATGGAAGGCAGGTAACCTTATGCCACTGCGTATGCAGCCCGATTTGCCGGCAATTGAAAACCTTGAAAACGAAAACATATTTGTAATGACCCACGAACGGGCAGAGGAACAGCAGATCCGTCCGCTGAAAATTCTCATTCTGAACATTATGCCCACCAAGATTGAAACCGAAACCCAGCTTCTTCGCCTGCTGAGCAACACCCCGCTGCAGGTGGAAGTGGAGCTGATGCACATGAAATCTCATACCAGCAAGAACACTCCCTCTTCTCATCTTAATACTTTTTATAAAACGTTTGACGATGTGAAGGACAAAAAATTTGACGGCATGATCATTACCGGCGCGCCGGTGGAACTGATGCCCTTTGAAGAAGTGGACTACTGGGAAGAAATGTGCAGCATTATGCAGTGGAGCCTGACCAACGTTTACTCTACCCTGCACATTTGCTGGGGCGCCCAGGCCGGTCTGTATTATCATTTTGGTATTCAAAAGTATTTGCTGCCCGAAAAACTGAGCGGCATTTACAACCACAAAGTGCTGAATATGTACCACCCGCTGATGCGCGGCTTTGACGACAACTATTTTGCGCCCCACTCCCGCTATACGGAAGTGCGCATGGAAGACATCAAGAAACATTCCGAGCTGCTTATTCTTTCTGTTTCCGATCTTGCAGGCATGCACATCATCGGCACCAAGAGCGGCCGGCAGTTCTTTGTAACTGGCCATGCAGAATACGACCGCGATACATTAAAGAAAGAATACCTGCGCGATGTAAACCGCGGGCTGAACCCCAACGTGCCCTACAATTATTTCCCCAACGACGATTCCTCGCAGATGCCGCCTTTCACCTGGCGCAGCAATGCACACCTGCTGATTGCAAACTGGCTGAATTACTATGTATACCAGCAGACGCCCTATGACCTGACCGAGCTGCAGACCCTGCAGCTGCCGGAGAAAGGGAACGCATGACATTCGACAGTCTGATTTTTGATATGGACGGCACTTTGTGGAATACCGTGCCCGAGATCATCGCTTCCTGGAAAGAGACCATTGCCCGTTTGAGCCTGCCCATGCCGGAGGGCATGGACGAGCTGCAGAAGCTGTTCGGCCTGAACGAAAAAGATGTGGCCGATGCCCTGTTCCCCGCTCTTCCGGAAGAGGAACGCATAAACATTGTGCAGAAATGCAGCGCAGACGAGCGCAGCTACCTGATTACCCATGGCACCACCATCTATCCCCGTTTGGTGGAAGTGCTGGAAAAGCTTTCCAAACGCTTCCGGCTGTTTATTGTCAGCAATTGTTCCTATGGGTACATCGAAACATTCTTTGAAATTTTCGGCACAGAAAAATACTTTGAGGATTTTGAGCATTTTGGCCGCACCGGGCTGAAAAAGGGCCAGAACATCAAACTGCTGTGCGAACGCAACGGCCTGCGCGCCCCCGCTTATGTGGGCGATACCGTATGGGATGCCGATGCCTGCGAAGAAGCCGGCGTGCCTTTCATTTATGCATCGTACGGTTTGGGAGAAGCGGATGCTTCTGACCGGGCATGCATGGTGCTGAAAGAATTTGTCGACCTGCTGACTCTGCTGCCGGAAGAGGAACACTGAGATGAAAAAGACACTGTACCTCATCGGTGGCACCATGGGCGTGGGCAAAACCACCACCTGCCGCCAGCTGCAGCAAAAACTGCCGGATTGTGTTTTTCTGGACGGCGACTGGTGCTGGGACATGCACCCCTTCACCGTAAACGCCGAAACAAAGAAAATGGTGGTGGAGAACATCGCTTTTCTTTTAAATCAGTTT
>JAFYOA010000377.1 GCA_017547865.1 Clostridia bacterium | reverse complement strand
TGATAGCAGACGATCCGGCGATGTGTACGATTCGGGCAGTGTTACTATGAACAGTGGGAAATATACAATCCACTGTCTGACGATCATTGGTCAGATCGAAGGCCATTACCTGTCTTCTTCACAGAATAAAACCACCAAATACGAGCATGTGATCCCACAGCTGGTCGCTGTAGAAGAAGATCCTAAAATCGACGGTCTTTTAATGATACTGAATACGATTGGCGGGGATATCGAAGCAGGATTGGCTTTGGCGGAGTTGATTGCCGGTATGCGTAAGCCGACGGTTTCGCTTGTTTTGGGCGGCGGGCATTCTATAGGTGTGCCGCTTGCCGTATCTGCTAAGCGTTCCTTTATCGCTTCCACGGCTTCCATGACATTGCATCCTGTGCGTATCAATGGATTGCTTTTGGGAGTTCCGCAGACGATGGATTATTTTCAGCGTATGCAGGATCGTATTACTCGCTTCGTAACGGAAAATTCCCATATTTCAGCCGAATATTTTCGCCGATTGGTTATGAATACGGATGAACTTGTGCTGGATGTTGGCACTGTGCTGGAAGGTGATGAGGCTGTGCGGGCTGGGTTGATTGATGAGGTTGGCACGCTTTCCGATGCATTTCGGTGTCTTTACCGGCAGATCGACGCATATAAATCGGAGCAGGGAAGAGAAGGCGCATTTTCAAATTCAGCCGAAGGAAGAAATTACCGGGCGGTTAAACGACTTTATCCGCCTAAATTTGAAAATTGATTTACAACATGTACGCGGCATTTTCGCCGCGGCTACATAAAGGCTTTTGAGTCTGACGGAGGTCATAGAATGAGTGTTTTTGAAGCAATTGTGCAGGGCATTGTACAGGGATTGACAGAGTTTCTGCCGGTTTCTTCCAGCGGGCATCTTTCTCTTGCCAAGCATGTGATGGGTGTCAGTGTTGATGGCCTGTTTTTCGATGTGATGTTACATATCGGTACGCTGATCGCGGTGATGATTGTCTACTACGAGACAATTTGGAAAATGCTTTTGGCGTTTGTGTCTCTTTGCAAAGATGTCGTTCACGGCAATTTCCATTGGAAAGAAATGGATGAGGACCGTCGACTTTTGCTGATGCTTGTGATCGGTTTGCTGCCCTTGTTTTTGATGTTCCTCCCGATTCCCGGAACAGATATGAAGCTGAAGGATATTTCGGATGTTCTGGCTACGGATAACAGTATTTTGGCGGAAGGTTTTTCGTTTCTGCTGACCAGCATTCTATTGTTTTTGGCCATTCGTGCCGGTAAGCGTATTCGTACTTATCGCAAACGCAGGGATGAACATGGCCGCAAGCAGGTTTCTTTGGGTCGCGGTAAATACCATACAGCCGATGCGGTCGCGGTTGGTTTGACACAGCTTTGTGCTGCGCTGTTGCCCGGTGTATCCCGCTCCGGTTCTACTTTGTCCGTTGCCATGATTCGCGGCATTAACCAGCAAAAAGCGCTGGATTATTCCTTTGTTTTGGGCATTCCTTCTATTTTGGCTGCTGCAGCTCTTACGCTGAAGGATGCGGTTTCATCCGGAGAAGCAGTGGAATGGCTGCCTTTGCTGGCCGGCATGGCCACGTCTGCTGTTGTCGGGTTCCTGGCGATTCAGCTGCTGCGCTGGATGGTGACCACCAATAAACTGCATGTATTTGCTATCTATACTGCGGTTCTTGGCGTCATCACTATTTTGATTGCAATTATTGAGTCCATGACAAGAGTCAATTTCTTTACCGGTGCGTTGATGTGATTTTAACTGTTTGATTGTTGGAGAGAGGATGTTACTTTAAAATGGCGGAAAATAAGAAAAAAACTGCCGCAAAGAAAGCGGTAGGGAAGAGTAATGCTTCTTCAAAAAATAAAAGGCCAACCGAGCAGGATGTTCGTTACAAAAATCAGATGCGTGCTGTCATCCTGTTTGCGGTGGCGTTGTTTTTGGGTTGCCTTGTCATTATTAAAGGCGAGAGCTTGTGGCAGCTTGGTCACAATTTCCTGCTGGGATTCTTTGGCCTTTGGGCTATTCTTTGGCCGGCGTTGCTTCTTTATATCGCTGTTGTTCTTTCGTTCGAAAAGACCAACTCCAATTTTAATGCGCGCATGGGCTTGGTTGTATTGGTTATTTTGTTGGTGTGTGGTGTTGGTGCCGCTTTTGGCGGCGATGCCTCTCATGGGGAACAGGGATTCTGGCAGACTCTTGGAAATGCCTTTGTTGCCGGCGTAAACCGCGGCACCAACTCCTTCATTGGTGGTCTCATCAGTTTGCCGCTGATTGCTTTGTGCGGAAGTATTGGTGCGAAGATTATTTTGCTGCTGGTGCTTTTTGTGGCGGTTATGGCGCTGACCGGTACGACATTGGTAAAACTGTTCAACACAATGGCGATGCCTGTAAACGCAGTATCCAAGGGGATTCGCACTGTCAAAGAAAAACGAGACGAAAAAAACGCACAGGCTGCAGTGCGCCGTGTGCAGAATACATCCAGTGACATTGATATTGCACTGGATGGCCCAAGCGTTGTTTCCGGCGGGGAAAACGTGCAGTCTCTCTTCCCGAAAAAAGAAAAGGCACAGCCGAAGGTGCAGCCGGAAAGCGTAGAAAAGCGCAATAAGCTGCTGCAGGTATTTGATGCCCCCGTAGAAAATACGGAGGAAAAAATTGCAGAAGCACCTGTGGAAGAAACAACGGATGAGTCTGTGAATGCAGCGGAACCGGAAGAAGTTGTAACCGAAACATCTGCCGCTGTGTTTGAGGAAGAGATTGTACCGGTTGTCGAAAAAAATCCCGTTGAAGTTCCTCTGAAGGCTGCATTCAGTGAGCCACAGGATTCCGAGGCGGATGCCGCCAAGGCTGTGCAGGAATTTATGCGCAGCAAGAAAGCGGAAGACAAGCGTGAGAGTGCTGTACTTCCCGGGCAGATTTCGATTTTTGAAAACAGAGAGGAAGACCCGAATTACATATTCCCGCCCATCTCTATGTTGGAAGCCAGCAAAGGTCTGAATGACAAGCTGGAAGCGGAAGAATTGCAGACCAGCGGAAAGATGCTGGTGGATACGCTGAAGAGCTTTGGCGTGCAGACAAGCATTGTGAACATTTCCCGCGGACCTTCCGTCACACGTTATGAACTGCAGCCTGCCCCCGGTGTAAAGATCAGCCGTATTACGGGTTTGGCTGATGATATTGCAATGAATCTCGCCGCAGTCGGCGTGCGTATTGAGGCGCCCATTCCGGGCAAAGCAGCGGTTGGTATCGAGGTGCCCAATAAGGCTAAAACTACCGTACGCATGCGCGATCTGATCGAGTCCAATAGTTTTGTTACTGCCAAAAGCAAACTTACCGTTGCTCTCGGTCGCGATATTGCCGGCCAGGTCAGGGTGGCAGATCTGGCCAAGATGCCTCACTTACTGATCGCTGGCACGACCGGTTCCGGTAAGTCTGTCTGTATCAACTCCATGATCGTAAGCCTTTTGTATAAAGCTTCTCCCGATCAGGTACGTTTTCTGATGATCGACCCCAAGGTTGTGGAACTGGGGGTTTATAACGATATCCCGCATCTGCTTACCCCGGTGGTGACTGACCCGCGGAAAGCAGCCGGTGCTTTGGGATGGGCTGTGAATGAAATGCTCAGCCGTTATCGCACGTTCGCAGAATTTAATGTGCGCGATATTGCCGGCTACAATGCTTTTGCTGCTGCCAATAATTATCAGGATGAGAACGGACAGCCGTTGGTTAAGATGGCTCAGATCGTGATCATCATCGACGAGCTTTCTGATTTGATGATGGCTGCACCGAACGAAGTGGAAGATTCGATCTGTCGTTTGGCACAGATGGCCCGCGCGGCCGGTATGCATTTGATTGTGGCCACCCAGCGTCCTTCTGTGGATGTCGTGACCGGTTTGATTAAAGCGAATATTCCCAGCCGCATTGCGTTTGCTGTTTCTTCAGCCATCGATTCCCGTACTATTTTGGATACGGGCGGCGCTGAAAAGCTGCTGGGTCAGGGCGACATGCTGTTTGCTCCTATTGGTGCGCAGAAACCGTTGCGCATTCAGGGATGCTTTGTGACCGATGCTGAAATCGAATCTATCGCAACTTTTGTTAAGACACAGCATCAAAGTTCTTACGACGAAAAGGTAATCGAAGAGATCGAGAAGAATGCTTCGGCTGCTGCCGGCGGCAGTGATGACGGCGACGATGAGGATGGTTTCAGTGATGATCGTCTGGATGATGCCATCAAGTGCGTTATTGAAGCCGGGCAGGCCTCCACATCGCTGCTGCAGCGCCGCCTTCGTTTGGGCTATGCCCGTGCAGGTCGGTTGATTGACCAAATGGAGCAGCTTGGTATTGTAGGGCCTCACGAGGGCTCCAAACCGCGTCAAGTATTGATGACTTACCAACAGTATCTGGAACGCAATATGCTTAAGCAGGATCCGTAATGAACAAGTCAGATCGGTTTAAAATAATTTGCATTGTTTTGGCGGTGGTAATAGGAATTTTCAGCCTTACACCGCAAGGGCAATGGCTGACAGATACACTTACCCGCGGTACAAAGCTGGTGGATTTTCAGAACGTCTGCCAGGATTATCCCTTTAGTCTGCATGTGCTTGATGTTGGAAAGGCCGATGCAATTTGTATTGCTGTGGATGGAGAGTACATTCTGATCGACGGTGGTACGGCTGCCAACGGAAAATATGTAGCGGATTATCTGGAACGTCTTGGTGTTCGGGAACTGGCTGTTGTGTTTAATACCCATCCGGATGATGACCACATTGGCGGTTTGGCAACTGTTCTGCAGCGATTTCCCTGCAGCTTGTTTTGCCGGTCGTCGGTTCCGGCAGATGTTATGCCGGATACACAGGATGTACGTGCGGTGCAGCGTATTTTAAGCGAACAATCGGTGCCGACACAGTTTCTCAAAGCCGGCAATGTGTTGGTGAAAGGCAATCTTCGCATAGAGATTCTTTCGCCGGGCAAAGATTTTGATTCAAGCAACAATTCTTCTTTGGTACTTCGACTGCAGTACGGCTCTCATCGTTTTCTACTGATGGGAGATGCCGAACGTGAGGTAGAAGAATATTTGCTGCAGGAGGTTGTCGACCTTTCTGCCGATGTATTGAAGGTCGGACATCATGGCAGCAATACTTCTACTACAGAGGTGTTTTTGCATGCTGTTATGCCGCGTTTTGCGGTGATTTCCACCGGGGAAGACAATAATCATTTACCGCGTATTCCGGTGCTGAACCGTCTTGATATCTGCGAGGAATTGTATCGGACCGATACGGACGGTACTGTGATTTTCTGCAGTGACGGCGAAGAACTGGATGTCTATACAAAATATAATTCGTAAAGGAGCTTATACATGAGAACGTTGATTGTGGATCGATTTGAGGGTAATTTTGCAATTTGCGAAGAACCGAACGAAGGCAAAAACAAAAAGAAAGAAAAAGATTTGCATTTCTATGGCATCGAACGTGCGGAACTTCCTGCTGATGTAAAAGAGGGCGACGTGCTGCGCATTTCCGATGATGGTGTAATTACGGTGGATGCTGTGCAGACCAAGACTCGTCGTGATATCCTGGATGAAAAGCAGAAAATGCTGAAGAAGTAATTAAGATGGCGGAAACAGAAAAGAAGGAAAAGGGCGGAAAAAAATCCGGCCCTGACAAGAATCTTCATGCCGGGCATCGTCAGCGTATGAAAGAAGCTTTTTATAAAAGCGGATTGAAAAATATGCAGCCGCATCAGGTTTTGGAGATGGTTCTGTTTAATACGATTCCATATGTGGATACCAACGGTATTGCACATCAGCTGATCGATCGTTTCGGTTCCCTTTCTGGTGTATTTGACGCCGACCCGGATGAATTGATGGAGATTCCCGCTATTAAACCTGCAACGGTGTTTCTTCTTAAGCTGATTCCGGAAGTGTCACGCGTGTATTATGCTGATCGCGCGGGTAAAGCCGGGCGTATTTCTAAGGCAGAAGATATGGCTAAGATTTTTCAGAATGATTTTCGTGGTCGGGATCATGAGGTCGTAGCACTGATTCTGCTGTCTTCCGCAGGAAAAGTTGTGTTTCATGATATTTTGCATGAAGGTTCGGTAAATGCCGCGCCGATTTATAAACGGAAGATCATGGAACTTTGCCTGAAATATAACGCTACAGCCGCAGCTTTGGCACACAATCATCCCAGCGGAAACATCATGCCTTCTTCCAACGATATGAAAACAACCCGGAGTTTGACCGCTGCATTGGCTGCTGTAGATGTGACTTTGCAGGATCATTTTATCTTCAGTGATTCGGATTATATGTCCATGCGCAAAGCCGGTTGGCTTGAACTGATGAATGAAGATCGCTCGGAACGCTTGAAGTAAAGAAAAAGCCTTCAATCTTTTGGATTGAGGGCTTTTGATATTATGTATGCGATTATTCGTTTTCTGCGGTTTTCTGGCGGTGTTGTTCACTTTGAACTTTGGAATAAATACATCCGCAGTAGTTTTGCCTGTACAGGTTATACTGATGGGAGAGCTCGATGGATTTCAAATAACCGCCTTTTTTCTTGAAGTCAGATGGCAGGTGCCTGATGTTATATTTTTCAGCCAGTTTTTCACCGATATCATTGAGTTTCCCGGCATTTTTCAGAGGGCTGATGGT